>JBNJFW010000008.1:0-4272 GCA_051747165.1 Elusimicrobiota bacterium
CTCCCGAAGAGCTTAGTTAAGGGGTTTTTTATGAATAAGAAAAAAAACAAAGAATATATAATTCAAGGAAAAGTCTTTAAGTTCGGAAATGATGTTGATACTGATCAAATTATCCCCGCGCGCTATTTAGACACGTCGGATCCTCAGAAACTGGCTTCTCACTGTATGGGCGGAAGCGATGAAAATTTTGCCTCAAAGGTTTCAAAAGGGGATGTTATTGTTGCAGGTAAAAACTTCGGTTGTGGAAGCTCGCGGGAACATGCCCCTCTGTCAATAAAGGGGTGTGGAATTTCTGCGGTTATTGCCGAAAGTTTCGCCAGAATATTTTTTCGCAACGCTGTTAATATCGGACTGCCTATAATTGAAGTTAAAGATTTTGATGCTTCCCCCGATGATGAGCTTATGATAGATTTAAAAAAAGGAGAGATTAAAAACCTCAATTCCGGCAGAAAGTATAGCTTTCAGGCTTTTCCCGTATTTTTGCAGGATATAATAAGTGCGGGAGGATTGATGGAGAAAATAAGAGAGGAGATTAAAAACAGGTGAGTAAAAGTTATAAAATTGCTTTGATACCCGGTGACGGAACGGGTCCGGAAGTGGTCAGGGAAGGGGTAAAAGTCCTTAAGTCTGCAGGAAAACGCTTCGGAATTAGTTTTGAGTTTGAACGCTTTGATTTCGGAGGAGAATATTATAAAAACACTTCCGAAACATTACCGGACAGTGCGGTAGATGATTTAAAAAAGTTTGACGCTATATATTTAGGAGCCATAGGTCATCCGGATGTAGCGCCGGGAATATTGGAAAAGGGTGTCTTGCTGAAACTGAGATTTGAACTTGATCAGTATATTAATTTAAGACCGGTTAAGCTTTATCCCGGAGTGGCAACTCCTATTAAAGATAAGGGGTCGGAAGAAATAGATTTTGTGGTGGTCAGAGAAAACACCGAAGATCTCTATAGCGGTACGGGTGGCTTTACACACAAGGGAGACTCCAATGAGGTTGCCGTTCAAAGCGCCGTTTATACCCGCCAGGGCGTGGAGAGAGCTTTAAGGTATGCTTTTAATTATGCGAAAAACAGAAGGAAAAATCGGCCGTGGAAGGGACTTTCGCAAAAAGACAGAGAGGCCGGATATTCCTCTCAGCTAACTCTTGTAGGCAAGACAAATGTTCTCACCTATATTTATGATCTATGGGAGAGAGCTTTTAATGAACTTGGGAAGTCGGAATATCCTGATATAAAGAGGGATTATAATCATGTTGACGCCTGCTGCATGTGGATGGTGAAGAATCCCGAGTGGTATGATGTTATTGTTACCGGAAATATGTTCGGAGATATTATTACAGACCTGGGCGCTATGATTCAGGGCGGCATGGGAATAGCGGCAGGAGCCAATATAAATCCTGAAGGTCTTTCCATGTTTGAACCCATAGGAGGAAGTGCTCCTAAGTATACAGGAATGAATGTGATAAATCCCATAGCCGCAATTGCGGCAGCGCAGCTCATGCTTGAGGAATTGGGCGAATTTAAAGCGGCTGCTGAGGTTGAGAATGCAATTAAATGGGCAGTAAGTGAAAAACTTGAAAGTCTCGCTGCCGGAAAAATGGGTTTCTCCACTTCACAAGTAGGTGATATGATTGCAGAAAGGGCAGGGGGAGCTTAGATTATGGGCAGGTCTGGATATAACGTAGCTGTAGTCGGCGCAACCGGAGCGGTAGGAGAAAAGATACGAAATATACTGGAGGAAAGAAGTTTCCCCGTTAGCGAAATAAGGTATATGGCTTCAAGCAGGTCTAAAGGAAAAAAGCTGCCATGGCGCCAGAGACAGATTGAAGTGGAAGATCTTTCAGAATCTGATTTCAAGGGAGTTGATATAGCTGTTTTTTCCGCGGGCGGCAGCAGGTCTAAGAAACACGGCCCCCGCGCAGCTAGAGAGGGAGCGGTAGTCGTAGACAATTCCAGTGCTTTCAGAATGGATGAAAATGTTCCTCTTGTTGTGCCGGAAATAAATGCAAATGAAATAAAAAACCATAGAGGAATTATAGCAAACCCTAACTGTTCTACCATACAGATGGTAATGGCTTTAAAACCCATATATGAGAGGGCAGGCATAGTTAGAGTTGTGGTCACTACTTTTCAATCGGTTTCCGGGTCGGGAAGTAAAGCAATAGAAGAACTAAAAAAACAAAGCATGGATATTTTACAGGGCAGAAAGCCTCAATGCGAAATGTTTCCTTATCCTATAGCTTTTGAATGTATTCCTCAAATACCCAGTAGTGATGCATTCGGCCCTAACAGCTATACTTCCGAAGAAATGAAACTTTTAAATGAAACCCGCAAAATAATAGGTGATAAAAAAATAAATGTTACCATGACTGCTGTCAGAGTTCCGGTTTTTGTAAGTCACTGCGAGTCAGTAAATGTTCAAACTCAAAAGCCTTTGTCCCCTGAGGAGGCAAGGGACCTGCTTTCTGATTTTCCGGGCGTAAAGGTTCTGGATGATCCTTCAAAGCAGCTGTATCCACTTGCCGCTATGGCAGAAGGAAAAGATGAAGTTTTTGTGGGAAGAATAAGAAAAGACGAATCTATTAAAAACGGCCTTAATATGTGGGTTGTTTCCGATAATTTGCGAAAAGGCGCCGCGTTAAATGCTGTTCAGATAGCTGAGAAACTAATAGAGGAAAATCTAATAGACTGATATTATGGATATTGCCCGCCGATTTCTGTTGGGCAGGTATATTCCGGGAAAATCTGCTCTCCACTTAATTGACGGAAGGGTTAAAATTGCAGCCATGATTTTAATTTCAATTTCGATTTTTATGGCTGCCGCCCTTATTCAGATTGCTTTTCCCCTGGCCTTTTTTGCTCTTGTCTTCCCTTTTTCCTCTATGCGTATATCCTCTCTTTTAAAAGGGATTGTTCCTGTAATATGGCTTGCCGGATTTACAGCCTTTGCGCATGCTCTTATTCCGCCCGGAGATTTAAACACTGCTCTTTTGATGTCTTTAAAAATTATAATACTTTTTTTGTGGGCAACTTTATTAACAGCAACTACTTCCGCTTCAGAGCTGGCTTCAACACTCGCCTGGTTTAGCAGACCGTTAAAGTTTACAGGCTTATCTCCTGAAAAAGCATCTCTGAGTTTTTCAATCGCTTTGCGTTTTTTTCCTCTTGCTCTTGAAGAGGCTGAGAGTATAATAAAAGCACAAAGAATAAGAGAAGAAAAAATTAAGCTTTTAAGCCGCCTGGAGGCTTTTACAACAGCGTTTATGATAAGAATGCTAAATAAAGCCGGAGCTATAGATGATGCCCTCAAAAGTCGTCGTATTATTGAAGATGGTAAGTTTTCATATGCTGATATGCCTTGCTTGGCTTTTGCTGATTACATTGCCTTGATGTGTGCTTTAATGGTTTTTGTTGCTTCTTTAATAGTTCAGACATGAGATGTTCAGCGATTGTGGAATATGAGGGAACCTCTTATTACGGCTGGCAAATTCAGCCGGAAAAGCCAACGGTTCAAAAAGAGATTGAAAAGGCCATGGGACGTTTATTTGATTTAGACCCTGATATCAGATATGCTTCCAGAACTGACAGGGGTGTCCATTCCCGAGGTCAGGTTATAAGTTTCAGATGTCCTGATAATATTCCGCGTCTGAAGGCTCAAAAAGCTGTTAATGATTATCTGCCGGAGGATATAATTATCAAAAAAGTGAGAAAATGCTCCGAAGATTTTAACCCCCGGTATAAGAGTACTTCCAAACTTTATACTTACCGAATACTTAATTGCGATTACAATGATTATCTTTATTATCGCTATGTGTGGCATATTAGTTCAAAATTAGACTGGAAAAAAATAAAGAAAGCTGCGGAAATTATGCAGGGGCACCATGATTTTTCTCTTTTTTATTCCATGGGCTCCGGGAAGAAAAATGCGGAGATGGAACTCAAAGAAATAAAAATTAAGTGTAATGGGAAATTATACCAAATAAGTTTTACGGCCGATTATTTTCTTATGTATATGGTTCGATATTTAACAGGGTTTCTGATAGCTTTGGGACGCGGAAAAGAAAGTTTTGATTCCCTGGAAAAAAAACTCAGGGCTAATGGTAACAGATGCAGTATTCTTGCTCCGGCCAGAGGCCTTGAACTCAGCCGGGTTTTTTTTAATGGTGCCGAAGGTGGGATTCGAACCCACACGGCTGTAACCACACGGCCCTGAACCGTGCGCGTCTGCCAGTTCCGCCACTTCGGCAACTGTTTTAATTCTAACATAA
>JBNJFW010000008.1:4282-17973 GCA_051747165.1 Elusimicrobiota bacterium
CTGCGGTTGTCAAGTATTATATATTTTGATAAAATCCCATATTATGTTGTTAAAAATTTTCTTTTTATTTTTTTTCAAGGGAGGCATATGAAAGTATTAATCACCGGTTCAACCGGCTTTATAGGAAGTCATCTTGTTAAAGAGCTCTGCAGAAAACAAACCTGCAGAGTAAGATGCATGCTGCGCAAAACATCAGATACATCCCGCATACAGGGACAGGAAATACAGCCTGTTTTTGCCGATTTTAGAGATTATGAATCTCTTAAGTATGCAGTACAGGATGTTGATATTGTATATCATCTGGGAGGGCTGGTCAGGGCGGCAAACAAAAATGATCTTTACAAAGTTAATGCTCAGGGAACAAAAAAGCTGGTAGATGCCGTTAAACAGTATGCTCCTTCTGTTAAGAAGTTTGTTTATGTTTCCTCTCAGGCGGCTTACGGTCCGGAGGGAAAAGGGCCTGTTTCCCATTATGGCAAAAGTAAAAAAGAAGGCGAAAAGGCTGTTGAAACCCTGTCCTGCGGTCGTATATTAATTCCTTCTTCGGTTTATGGACCCGGCGACAAAGATTTTTTTGAAATTTTTAAAACAGCAAACCGGGGCTTTTTTTTTCAGCCGCTTAAGGGAGGAAAACTGAGTTTTATCCATGTTAAGGATTGTGTCAAAAGTATATTGGCAGAGGGAGAAAAAAAAGAGTTTTTAAGTGACGGGAATGTATATAGTTGGGAGGATGTTAAGAATATTCTTGCGGAGATTTTGGACAGAAAAATAGTTTCAGTTTCTATTCCCTCATTGATTTTGCGCATAGCGGGTGCTGCCGGTGACACCTGGGCCCTGGTAAAAGCTAAGGCTGTAAAATTAAATTCAGACAAAACCAGAGAGATTCTTGCCGGTAATTGGGTTTTGCCTCCGCCATCACGTAGAGCAGCTTTTAATCTCAAGGAGGGTTTTAAGGATGTCTGGAGCTGGTACTTAAAAGAGGGTTGGATTTGATAATAAGAAAAAAGGAGTAATTTAATGGCTGACTTATTTGATAAATGCAGGCAGTTCGATACCGCTAAAGAAATAATGAAATTAGGATGTTACCCCTATTTTCATAAGGTTCAGACCGGACAGGACCCGGTTGTAATTGTAGAGGGTAAAAGGATGATTATGATGGGTTCCAATAATTATCTGGGCCTGACTTCTCACCCGGCTGTAAAAAAAGCAGCCGTTAATGCCACAGAAAAATTTGGAGTGGGATGTGTGGGGTCAAGGTTTTTAAACGGAACCCTCCAGATGCATGAAACTCTTGAGAGACGTCTTGCCCGTTTTGTAAAAAAGCCGGCCGGACTTCTTTTCACAACGGGAATGCAGACTAATTTGGGGGTGATAAGTAGTCTTGTAGGCAGGGGGGAAGTAGTTATAACAGATAAATATGATCATGCTTCAATAATTGACGGTTGCAAATTGTCCTACGGTAAAATGATGCGTTTCAGGCACAATGATATGAAAGATTTGGAAAAAGTACTTAAAAAGTGCGGTAAGGATCAGCCTAAGCTCATTGTTGTGGACGGCGTGTTTAGTATGGAAGGAGACATTGCTGATTTGCCCAATATAGTTAAACTATCAAAAAAATATAATGCCAGACTTATAGTTGACGATGCGCACGGGGTGGGTGTTATGGGAAAGAACGGGCGTGGAACGGCAGAACATTTTGGTGTTGAAGATGAGGTTGATTTAATTATAGGGACTTTTTCAAAATCTTTTGCATCCATAGGAGGCTTTGTTGCAGGTGAAGAAGATATAATACATTACTTAAAGCATAATGCCCGAGCTCTTATATTTTCTGCTTCTCCTCCACCGGCTAATGTTGCTTCTGTTCTGTCTGTTTTGAATATAATAGAAAGATCAACAGAAAGAAAAGATGCCCTCTGGAGAAACACAGAAAAACTTCGTAAGGGTTTCAGGGACATGGGTTTTGATACCGGCGAAAGTGTAACGCCTATTATTCCTCTTATAATAGGTGACAGCATGAAGGCATTTCAGATGTGGCGGCTTTTGTTTGACCGGGGTATCTTTACAACACCTGTAACGGCTCCCGCCGTACCGGAAAACAGGTCTCTTATAAGAGTCTCTGTTATGGCAACCTTTGCTCAGCGGCATATTGACCGGGCGCTTGAGGTGTTTAATGAAACCGGAAAGATGCTCGGCATTATAGAAGGCAAGCAAGAAAAATCGGAAAAGTCAGAAACCCTTAAAAAAAGGATGAGAAGCTGGATGAAGCATCTATGGAGATTAAAATAGATGCATAATCACAATAATATTGAAGTTAAAGAGGTGAAAAGCAGAAGGGATTTAAAGAAGTTTATTGATTTCCCCCATAAACTTTATGCCGGAGAACCTAACTGGGTTCACAAGCTTGATATTGATATTAAGGGTCTTCTTTCAGAAAAAAATCCTTTTTACCGGCATGCATGGAAAAAGCTTTTTCTGGTTGAGGAAAAAGGAAGGGTGAAAGGTCGCTCGGCGGCTATTATTGATTATAATTTTATAGATTTTCAAGGTGAAAATACAGGGTTTTTTGGCTTTTTTGAATCGGTTGATGAAATTAAAATAGCCGATGCACTTTTAAGTAAGTGTGAATCAGTTTTAAAGAAAAAGGGCATGAATAAGATTATAGGCCCCATGAATCCTTCTTCAAACGATGAAATGGGCTTTCTTTTTGAAGGTTATGATTCCCCCCCCAGAGTAATGATGCCCTATAATTATTCATATTATCACCGGCTTATGGAAAGCTGCGGTTATACTAAGCAGAAGGACCTTTTGGCCCTTAACATGAAAGTTTCTGAAGATCCTAAAAATCGACTTGAGTCATTTGTCAAAAAAATAAAAAAGAGAAATCCTCAATTGAATTGCAGACCCATAAATAAGAAAAAATTTAAAGAAGAGGTCAACCTTATAAGAAATATTTATAACAGTGCCTGGGAAAAAAATTGGGCTTTTGTACCCTGGACTGATGCAGAAATAGAGTATATAGCAAAACAGCTTAAAATGCTTGTAGTGGAAGATTTAGCTCAGATTGCTTTTTTTGATGATGACCCTGCCGGATTCCTTCTGGCTCTGCCGGATTATAATGAAGTCATTAAAAAAACAGGAAGAAAACTTTTTCCTTTTAATTGGATTAAATTTATTTTAAAGAAAAATGATATAAAAAACCTGCGCCTTATGGCAATGGGAGTAAAGAAAAAATATCAAAACAAAGGCGCAGGAGCTTTTATGTATTACAAGTCCCTTTTAGCTGCAATTGAAAAAGGGTATCAAGAGTGCGAGTTTTCCTGGGTGCTTGAGGATAATTACGATACTATAAAAATAGGGAGGATGATGGGGGGCAGCATTTATAAGAAATACAGGGTTTTCGGGAAAGATTTGACATAACGTAATCAAATGTTAAAATAGACTAATTAAGAGGGGTAGCGAGAAGACAAATGACTTTCAAAGATAAGAAAAAACCAAAAGAACATTATCAAGAAAAGATCGAGCAATTAGAAAAGGAGCTGGATAAGCAGCAGTGTTTAGCTCAAGATTATTTAGATCAGCTCAAAAGGCTTAAAGCGGATTTTGATAATTACAGGAAAAGAACACATAAAGAAGCAAGCTTGAATTTTAAAAGTGGGGAAAAAATACTGGCAAAGGACCTTTTGCTGATTCTGGATAATCTTCAAAGAGCCTTGGAAAATAAGGAAATAGACCGTGAGGGTGTGAGCCTCATAAGCAAGGAGTTTTATAATATTTTAAGAACTAAAGGCCTTAAAAAAATGAATGCTCTCGGAAAGGATTTTGATCCGAATTTCCATCATGCGCTTAGTTTTACCCGGAGTCCGGGAGAAAAGGATAATAAAATAGTTGATGTTGTTCAGCCGGGTTATTTTTGGGATGAGGAAGTGTTAAGGCCGGCTCAGGTTGTGGTAGCAAAGGCTCAAGAACAACAAGATAAACAGGAAAAGAATAACAACATAAAGGGAGGTAATGAAAGATGACTATTATAGGTATAGATTTAGGAACAACAAATTCGTGTATGGCGGCTATGGAGGGCGGAAACCCGACTATAATACCCAATGCCGAAGGAAACAGAACTACGCCGTCGGTTGTAGCTTTTACCGAAAAAGGTGAGGAGCTTGTCGGACAGGTTGCGAAAAGGCAGGCTATTACCAATTCAAAAAATACAGTATTTTCAGTAAAAAGGTTTATGGGTCGAAAATTAAATTCTGAAGAAATACAGGATGATAAAAAGCACGTGCCCTATGATTTGGCTTCGGCTGCAAATGGGGATGTTAGAATAAAAATAAGAGGAAGGGATCATTCTCCACCGGAAATTTCCGCTAAAATACTTCGGAAACTCCGCAATGATGCTGAAGCCTATCTTAACACAAAGGTCAAAGAAGCAGTAATAACAGTTCCCGCCTACTTTAATGATTCTCAGCGTAAAGCCACGATGCAGGCGGGCAAGGTAGCCGGATTGGATGTAAAAAGAATAATAAATGAGCCCACGGCTGCTGCTCTTTCTTACGGGCTTCAGAAAAAGAAAGATGTAAAGATTGCAGTTTATGATTTAGGCGGAGGCACTTTTGATATCTCTATATTGCAGGGCGGAGCCGAGGAAGATACAAATGTCATAGAAGTGATGTCAACAAATGGAGACACGCACCTTGGCGGAGATGACTTTGACCAGAAGATAATAAAGTGGATTGTTGATGAATATAAAAAAGACCAGGGTGTAGATATTTCCAATGATAAACAGGCTGTTCAGAGGCTCAAAGAAGCGGCTGAAAAAGCTAAGTGCGAGCTGTCTTCCGCAACTACTACCGAGATAAATCTGCCGTACATTACCGCGGATTCTTCAGGTCCAAAGCATTTAAGCATGACTCTTTCACGGGCTAAGCTTAATGATTTGGTAGCTGACCTTGTTGATAGGACCGAAGGCCCCTGTCAAAAGGCTCTCAAAGATGCCGGCTTAAGTTCTTCCGATATTGATGAAGTGGTTCTTGTCGGTGGACAGACCAGAATGCCGCTTGTTCATGAGAAAGTAAAGAAAATTTTCGGTAAAGAACCTCATGGAGGTATCAACCCGGATGAAGTTGTAGCTTTAGGTGCTGCAATACAGGCAGGAGTAATAGGCGGTGATGTTAAAGATGTTCTTCTGCTGGATGTTACTCCTCTTACCCTGGGAATAGAAACTCTTGGCGGAGTGATGACTCCTTTAATAGATCGAAATACAACCATACCCACAAAAAAGACAAAGACATTTTCTACTGCCGAGGACAATCAGCCGGCTGTTACGATACATGTTTTGCAGGGAGAGAGAAAGTTTGCAAAGGACAATAAATCTCTGGGACGTTTTGAGCTTTCCGGAATTCCTCCGGCGCCTCGAGGAGTACCTCAAATAGAAGTTACTTTCGACATAGATTCGGATGGAATTATGCATGTTTCCGCAAAAGATAAGGGAACAGGCAAAGAACAGTCTATAACTATCAAGTCAGCTAGCGGACTTTCGGATGAAGAAGTTGACGAACTCGTAAAGGAAGCAAAAGAGCATGAGGCAGAAGATAAAAAACGAGCTGAACTTGTTGAAGCAAAAAATAAACTGGAAAGCCTTGTATATTCCGTTGAAAAATCTTTAAAGGAACATGGCGAAAAAATTGATTCTTCAACTAAAAAGGAAATAGAAGATGCTCTTGCTCAGGCAAAAGAGAAAGTAGAGTCTGAAAGCAAGGAAGAAATAGAAAAAGCTTCGGAAAACCTGCAGGATACTTCCCAAAAAATGGCTCAGCACATATATAAACAAAGTCAGCAGCAAGACTCCGAATCTGCTCAGCAAGGCCAGTCCGGCAGTGCTCAGTCACAGCAGCAAGGCGAAAAAAACGAAGATGACGAAGAAGTTGTAGATGCCGACTTTGAGGTTGAAGACGAAGAGGATTCCGAGCAGGATAAAAAATAACCGGACTGAAAATTGAGTTCCTCAGACTACTACAGCGTCCTGGGGGTTTCTAAGGAGGCCTCCCAGGATGATATAAAAAAGGCTTATCGCAAGCTTGCTTTAAAGCATCATCCTGACAGAAACAAAGGAAACAAAGAGTCCCAGGAAAAGTTTAAGGAGATCAACGAAGCATATGAAGTTCTTAGCGATCCGGAAAAAAGAAAAAAATATGATCGCTTCGGCAAGCAGGGTGTTGATTCCGATTTCGGGGCTTCTGCGGGTGCTGGCGGCTCCTTTGGGGGAGGGGGTTTTGAGGATATTTTCAGTCAGTTTTTTGGAGAGGGGTCTTTTGGCGGTTTCGGTTCTTCGGCCCAGGCAGGCCCTTCGGGAGCAACGGGAGCTTACAGGGGAACTTCTCTTCAACTAAGCCAGTCCATTTCCTTAAAAGAGGCTGCTGAAGGTAAAACCTTACGCTTAAAAGTTATGCGGCAGGACCCATGTGTTTCATGCGAAGGAAGTGGCGGTGATCTTGAAACTTGCCCTTCTTGCAGAGGCCGGGGAACTGTTGCTTCGGGAGGGGGCTTATTTAGTATCAGCAGGACGTGTCCCACCTGTCGCGGCGAAGGCAAAAAAATTAAAAACCCCTGTAAAAAATGCCGGGGCACAGGCCTGCAGGCGAATAAGGACACAATATCAGTAAAAATACCCCCCGGAATTCATAATGGAATGACCCTGCGCTTAAGTGGACAGGGAAACGCAGGCAGACATAATGGTCCGAGAGGGGACTTATTTCTCAAGGTAAATATTACTCCCCATTCGAATCTTAAACGAGAAGGAGACGATCTTCACACCGAGGTCAAAGTGGAATTTCCGGAAGTAGTTTTTGGCGGCTCTAAAAAGGTTTCCACTCTTTCCGGGACTAAAACGGTAAAAATTCCCTCAGGTACACAATCAGGAACTCTTCTCAGATTAAAAAATGAAGGTATGCCAAACTTAAGGGGTGGAGGAAAAGGAAACCTTTATGTAAAAATAAAAGTTGTGACCCCCAAAAAACTTAGCGAAGAAGAGAAAAACGCTCTTAAAAGATTTGCCGAGCTGCGCGGAAAAAATATAAAACAAAGCTCTTCCTGGTGGAAAAAAATTTTTGAATGATTAAAATTTTCACGGGGGAAAAGTTATTCCCGGGAGATAGGTTTAAGCCTGATGAATATAATTTACATCACCTTAAAGTTTTACGAGTTAAACCCGGCGAGTTGCTGTATTTAGGGGATGCCTCCGGTGAGGAATTAATAGGACGCGTGAAAAATAACTTTGCAATCGATGTCATGCGCAAATCAAAAAGGCTTGCTTTCCCCGCAAGAAAAGTAACACTTTTTGCCTCTCTGTTAAAGAAAAAAAAGTATGAAGAGCTTCTTTTTACATGTTCACAAATCGGAGTGAGCGAATTTGTACCGCTTATAACAGAAAGAACAGTTAAAAACGTAAAAAAGACTTCTAAAAATAAAACTTATCAAAGATGGATAAAAAAAGTTCGCCATGGGGCAGAACTTTCAATGCGAGAGAAAATACCGGAATTAAAAGACCCATTGAATTATAAACAGGCATTGGAGGAATATAAAAAAAGGGGTTTTAAAAGCGGTTTTTTTCTTTACGAAAAAGAAAAAGAAGAATCTTTTATTAAAAAAAGTGATTTAAGTTGTAATATGGCTTTTTTCATAGGGCCGGAAGGGGGGTTCACCTCCCGGGAAGCCGAAGAGGCAAAAAATGCCGGTTTGAAAATAAGAACTTTAGGAAAACTTATTCTTGATACGCAGACTGCCTGCATTGCCGCATTGGGAGCAGCACTTTGTATGGATGCAGGTGACTGATTTTTGCAGATGAGGAATAGTTTTAGTTTTTATATAAAAAATTTCGGCTGTAAAGTAAATCAGTATGACGGTAATATATTAAGCAATGCCATAAGCTCTTTTTGGAAGCAGGCCAACAATTTAGCTTCTGCGGATTTGATAGCAGTAAATACCTGCGGGGTGACAAAAACAGCACTGAAAAGTGGTTTTGCATATATAAGAAAAATAAAAAAAAATTTCCCGGATAAGGAAATAGTTGTAACGGGTTGCGCCGCCGGAAGAAATAAGAATGAATTTCAAAAAGAAGGCGTAGAAGTCATACCGCATTTTATATATTTAAACAGGCCCGGAGCTGAATTGAGAAAGTTTGACGGGCACAAAAGAGGCTTCTTAAAAATTCAGCAGGGGTGCTACGGTAAATGCTCTTACTGCGTGGTAAAAGATATGAAAAAGCCTTTTTATGTTAAAAATCCCGAACAAGTAATTTCCGAAATAATGCAAATGACGAAAAATCATCCGGAGATAGTTCTTTGCGGTACAAATTTAGAATATTATGCAATTAATTCCGGACTCAAAAAAAGCCGGAATTTATTAAATGAACTGATAATTAAAATAAGCAAAATTAAGCCTTTTTTTAGATGGAGATTCAGTTCCATTCCACCGGGCTGCTTAACAGATAAGAACTTAGCAATACTTCGAAAGGATAAAAAATTTTGTCCGCATTTTCATATTCCTGTGCAGAGCGGTAGCGAAAAAATTTTAAAAAAAATGAGAAGGCCTTACTCAATTCATTTTCTTAAAAGCAGATTAAATAAGGTTCTGGAAGTTTTTGATAAGCCGGGTTTTTCTTATGACATAATGGTTGGATATCCTTCTGAAACAGAAGATGATTTCATGAAGACAATAAAATTTCTAGAAAAATATCCTCCGGTTCGTGTTCACATATTTAGATATTCTAATGTAAAAGACATAGAGTTTGAAAATGAAGTTTTGGTTGATGAAAAAATTAAGAAAAGAAGGTTGCAACGCGTTAAAAAAACGGCTGCTTACCTAAGTACACGGATAAAAAATAAAGCTGTGGGGCACATAAAGGAAGTCGTTCCGGAAAACGGTTTCAATGGCTATACACGCGAGTATCTTCCCGTAAAATTAACGACAAAAGTATCAGGGTCTAAGCCGATAAAAGCTAGAGTGACTCATACTGAGGGAGGAAAATTAATAGCCAATCCCATTGATTGCAAGGGTTGCTACAGTAAAAATACTCCCGGAGTAAAGCTGACCAGTTGAGTTTTTTAAATAATTTTGTAAAATTTGAAAAGAATTTAAATATCTGCTATCATCGAGTGATATCATATGGAGAAATACGATAATAACTGCATATTCTGTAAAATATCTGCCAAAGAAGTAGACGCAGATATCGTGTATGAAGATGAGAAGTGTTTTGCTTTTTTCGATATAAATCCGCAGGCTCCTGTTCATATACTTGTAGTTCCCAGGGAGCATATAGCTGATTTAAACAAATTGTCTAAGGAAATATCCTCTCATCTCATATATGCAGCTCAGCATATTGCTAAAAAAGAAGAGTTAAATAAAAAAGGATGGCGTATGGTGGTTAACTGCGGACCTGATGGAGGTCAGACAGTTGGTCATGTGCATTTTCATGTTCTAGGGGGCCGACAGATGAGATGGCCTCCCGGATAAAATGTGTAAAATAAAATAGAAAATTATAAAAAATATAGAAAGTGAGGTGAAGACCAATAATAGGACCAAAAGTTGAAAAAAAAGATAATGAATCGGTTAATTCTCTGTTGCGCAGGTTTAGACGCAAGTGCTCTAAGTCCGGAATAAAAAAAGAACTTAAGCGTAGGCGTTTCTATCTTTCAGCAAGTGAGGTAAGAAAAATAAATAAGTCAATGAGAGAAAGAGATTTGATGAAAGATCAGGCAAACAGAAAAAGAAGACAAAAGCTCATAAAAACCAGAAAAAGAAGGGGATGAATCCCCCTGTAGATTCAGGACTGGAAGTTATCCAGCCTGATTATTTTCGCCGTTGCGGCTTAGATGTAGCCCGGGATTTAATTGGCAGCTATCTTATAACAAAAAGGGGAGGGGTCTTTTGTGGCGGCAGAATACTGGAGACAGAGGCCTATTTGGGAGAATGTGATCCTGCGAGCCATGCATCCTGTGGAAAGACAGAAAGAAACAAGGCCATGTATAGCACAGGCGGCACTGCTTATGTGTATGGAATATACGGAATCCACTTTTGTTTTAATGTTGTTTGCGGTCAGGCCGGAAAAGCAGAAGCTGTTTTAATAAGATCTTTAGAGCCGGAATTCGGCATAGAGGAAATGAAAAAAAGGCGGAAGCTAAATAAAAAAAGCCGGCTTACTTGCGGGCCTGCAAATCTTGTGCGGGCTCTGGCAATTAACAAGAAGGACAATAATGTATCTTTACCTACTGAGGAAATATTTTTTGCATTTTCATCTTTGCCGAAGCGGGAGACAATAAAAACTCCGAGGATAGGTATTAGTAAGGGTAAAAATTTGAAATATAGGTTTGTAGTGAAGAACTCACTTTTTAAAAAGCAATAAATTTGAAATACGGTTTAGTAGTTTTGTAGATACTTTTGCAGGGTAAAACTTTATGATAGTAAAAGATATTTTGAAAATAGCGCAAGCTGAAGGAATAAATGCTGATCCGCGTACCGAAAAAGAGATCAAAAGAATACTTGAAAGAAATAAGAGACAGTATGAAAAATTAAGTGGAGTAAAGAAAGAAACTTATGACCGCCACATGCTTGAGAGTCCGTATGCGGATACTAGAATTATATACGGTGAAGATAAGGAAGTAGATCAGATATGGGTAGGAATTGATGTTGATACTTCAGAGCTTAATATGGTAAAAAATGTTTCTTCCGAGGGCAATGCGCTTGTTCTTTCTCATCATCCTATGGGTAGAGCTTATGCCAGTTTTTATGAAGTAATGGATATGCAGACCGATATTTTAATTCAGCAGGGCTTGACAGATAGTATTGCTCAGGCATTGACAGATAAAAGAAAAAAAGAAGTTGCCAGAAAAGTTTCTCCTTCAAATCATTTTAAGGCATCGGATGCGGCTGGTATACTACAAATTCCTACTATGTGTATTCATACCCCGGCTGATAATCATGTTAAGCAATATCTGGATAGTATCTTTAAAAATAAGAATCCTTATGTTCTTGAGGACATAATAGATATTCTTATGGAAATACCGGAGTATTTTGATGCGGCGCTCAAAGGTGCGCCTCCACTTATATTGTCCGGCAGAAAGAATAGCAGGTGCGGGAAAATATTTGTTGATATGACCGGGGGAACTGAAGGTAGCCCTGATTTAATTGATAAACTTGTTTCTTCCGGGGTCTCAACTGTTATATGTATGCATATGAGCGAAAAACATTATAAAAATGCTGAAAAATCAAATTTAAATGTAATAATTGCCGGTCACATATCTTCGGATAACTTGGGTTTAAATCTCTTAATAGATAAAATACTACAGAAGCTTGGAGATATCAAAATTTTTGAGTTCAGTGGATTTAAAAGGGTCTCAAGAATTTAGTGCCGGAAAACACAATTGAAAAAGTAAACCGCGCAAATGATATTGTAGATCTTATAAGCGAATATTTTCCTTTAAAAAGATCCGGTTCCAATTATAAGGCTCTTTGCCCGTTTCATCAGGAAAAAACACCTTCGTTTGTTGTATCAAGGGACAAACAGCTTTTTCACTGTTTTGGATGCGGCGAGTCAGGGAATATTTTTAATTTTGTGATGAAAATGGAGGGGCTGGATTTTTCTCAATCTTTAAGAAGATTAGCTGAAAGAGCAAATATAGATATCACCGGCGGATCTTCGGATTATGAAAGAACGAGGCAAATTAGAGATAATATTCTTGAAATAAATGCAAGAGCAGCTGAATTTTATAACAAAGTACTGTTTTCTAAAGAAGGTTATAAAGCTCTTGAATATCTGCGAGATAGAGGGCTTGATAATAAGATTATAAATAAATTTAAGCTCGGTTATGCACCGGGAGGTTCTTTTTTAACTAAACATGCTCTTGAAAATGGTCTGAATGAAGATGTTCTTATAAAAGCATCTTTAAGCGATAAAAATCGCCGGGGATCCTTATATGATAAGTTCCGGGAAAGAATAATGTTTCCTATATTTGATGAACGCGGAAAAGTAAGAGGCTTTGGCGGAAGAGTATTAAGAGATTCTGCTAAGCCTAAATATCTGAATACAGCCAGAACTGATGTTTTCGAGAAAAAACAGATAATTTATGGCCTTTTTCAAGCTAAAAAAGCTGTTAGAACTAAGAAGAGAATAATACTTCTTGAAGGGTATATGGATGTAATTGCTGCTCATCAATATGGACTTAAAGAGGCCGTTGCAGCTTTGGGAACAGCGATTACTTCGGAGCATGTATATAAAATAAAGCATTGGGTAAGTGAGGCAATAATTTCTTTTGATTCGGATAAATCCGGAATTAAAGCTGCACAGAAGGGTGTTGATATGCTTGAAAGCTCTGCAATAAATTCAAAAGTATGCAGCCTTCCTTCCGAGACAGATCCGGAAGATATAATAAGAAGAAACTTCGATGAGTTTTTAAAATACTTAAGGCGGGCCGAAGATGGAATAGAATGGAGAATAAAAAACAGTATAAAAAATTTTGGAGGTATTGATACTCCTGATAAAAAAGCATCAATTGTAGCAGATATCATTCCACTTATAAAAGGAATAGAAAACAGGGTAAAAAGGAGTGAAGTAATTAAACAGATATCAGAGGTTCTTTCAATAAACGAATCAGCGGTTATGGGAGAGCTTGCCAGGTTTAAAAATAAAAGGGATTCAATTTTAAAAAAAAAGATGACTTCAAATAAACTCACTCGAGAGGAAAAGATTTTCCGCGAATTGCTTCATGTTATTTTGAGAAAACCTGATTTAAAAAAAATGGCGGAGCCTGTTCTTAAATTTAAATTTGACAATCTTTACTTTAAATTGCTTGAAGAATTTGTTAGAAATAGTAACGAAGAGATGCAGGAGAGCTTATATAGGGATAAAGAGAAAAGAAATATTGTATCCAAATTGTCGCTTATGCCGTTGAACCATGATCGCTCGGCAGAAATTTATTTAAAAGAACTTATAAGTGCATTGGAATTTTCCTTGATGAAAAGTAAATATGAGAGGCTATCGAAGGAACTAATACAATTGCGAAGTAATAATGATTATGAAAGTTTGAAGAAGAAAAATAAAGAATTCAGAAAATTAGCAGAACAGCTTAAAGGAAGCAAAAAGAAAACTACAATGAATAATTTTAACGGGAGGCTTCAAAATTGACCGACGAATATAAAAAATTAATATCAAAAGGAAAAAAAGAGGGCGAGATTTCAATTCAAGAAATCAACGAATATCTGGATGATGATACGATTCAGCCGGAGGAGTTTGATAGGCTTTTTGAAGTTCTTGAAGGGGCTAATGTAGACGTTGTCAGTGAAATAAAAAAAGATAAAAAGTCAGATAAAAAAGACGAAAAAAGTGTTCCGCCTCCCTCCCTTTCATCTACTGATTCAATTAAAATGTATTTAAGTGAAATGGGAAAGGAACCGCTTCTTACCCGTACTCAGGAGATGTATCTTGCAAAAAGCATTCAGGAAAACGAACAGGCACTTGTATACCTCGTTCTAAGCACATGGATAGGTGTTAATGAGTTTAAAAAAATAGCTGTTGCCTTGCGAGAAGATGAAATCTCTCCGCGCGATATAATGAAAAGAGGAAAAAAGACTCAGCGTATACTGCAGCAAATGAGAGATAAGGTCAACGATATATATAATGAAGTAAAAAGACGAGAACGCAAAAT
>JBNJFW010000009.1:0-7275 GCA_051747165.1 Elusimicrobiota bacterium
GAGCCGCAGATTGTTATAAGATTCTGGATTATTGCAATTATTCTTTCCATGTTTACGCTTTCTACTCTTAAAATGAGGTAGGGAAATGGTGAGAATTAAGATACAAAAGCGTTGTCTTATTAAAGTCCGGGTATACGGAGATACTTCAGCCGGGAAGAAAAGTAAAATTTATGCCTGATAGTACCGGGCCAAAAAACCCCTATAAGGGAAAAAGAGTGCTCGTGGCCGGAATGGGTGTAAGCGGCCTTTCGGCAGTTGCGCTTTTAAAAAGGAAAAAAGCAGTTGTTTCGGTTTATGACTGCAGACCTGCAGATAAACTGGGAAAAATGGATCCCGGAATAAAAAAACTGCTGGGTAGAAAGCCGGAGGATATAGATCTTGAGGAATATGATTTTCTTATTGTAAGTCCGGGAATTCCTCCCCATAATCCTTTGATGGAGAATGCGCGAAAGATTTCACTTCCTGTAAAGAGCGAGCTTCAACTGGGACTTGAATTTTGCCCTGATGTAAAAATTATTGCGGTTACCGGAACTAACGGTAAAACCACAACATGCTCGTTTATAGAGAGCTTGACCGGAGGCCGCACGGCTGGTAATATAGGAAAGCCTCTTACTTCGGAAGTTGCACATTTAAAAACGGGGGATTTGCTTATAATTGAGGCTTCAAGTTATCAGATTCCTTTTTCAGAGGCTCTTTCTCCTTATATAGGAGTCCTTCTTAATTTGTTCCCGGAACATATAGATTGGCATGGAAGCTCAGAAAACTACACCGAGTCTAAAAAAATGATGTTTCTCAATCAAAAGCCCTCAGATATATCTGTATTTAACAGAGAGATGAAAGGATTGAAAAATTTTTGTGAAGAGATAAAATCATCTAAATTTTATTTCAGCTTCAAAGGTGTTCCTGAAAACGGAACGGGAATAGATAAGGGAAAAATATTTTTTTCCCGCGGCGGAAAAAAAGAGTTTCTTGCTGAAACAAAGGATTTCAGACTAGAGGGAAAGCATAATCTGGAAAATCTTCTCGCTGCTCTTTGCGTAAGCAGGCTGTGCGGCATGGAAAAAGAAATCAGTGTTTCTGAATTAAAAGGGATTGCTCACAGGTTTGAGCATGTGGGCACATTTAATGGGATAAAATATATTAATGATTCTAAAGCTACAAATATTCATTCCACCTGCAGTGCGCTGGAGAGCCTGGATTCCCCCGCCGTGCTGCTTATGGGAGGCAGATCTAAGGGCGTGCAAAGCCCTATTCTTCTTGAATTAAGTAGAAAAAAGGTAAAAAAAGTTATTGCTTTTGGAGAGAGTTCCGATTTTATATATAATATTTTTAAAGGAAAAATCCCTTCCCTTAAAGTAAAAAGATTAAAGGATGCAATAAAAGCCGCTGTAGAGGAAGCAAAAAAAGGCGATACCGTTATTATGTCTCCGGGCGGCTCCAGTTTTGATGAGTTTGAAAATTACTCCCAGAGAGGAAGAAAGTTTAAAAAATGGTTAAAAGAAGAGTTAAAAATAAGAGCTCCCAGAGAGTAGATACTATTCTTACCTGCGTGACCTTTGCTCTGCTTGCTCTGGGCCTTGTAATGGTGTACAGTTCATCTGCTCTCATAGCCCGGGAGCAGTATCATGACATGTATTTTTTTGTTTTCCGCCAAATCATATGGGTGCTGGCCGGCTTTGGAGCTATGGTTGCGGGGATGAAAATCAGCTATAAAAAATTGGCTTATTTATCCAGACCGGGAATCTTTGTAACCCTGGCTCTTCTTATTGCTGTGCTTGTGACTCCGCTGGGACATTCTGTAGGCGGAGCCCGCAGATGGTTAAGGCTGGGGCCGATAGGATTTCAGCCCTCTGAAATGGCAAAAGTTATTGTAGTTTTTTACATGGCTTCCGTTCTTGCCAAAAAGTATTGTTCCGGTGGAGAACTGGACAAAAAGATAATCGCTCCTCTTATGCTGGTGGCTTTGGCCGTATTTCTTGTATTCAAACAGCCTGATTTCGGAAGCGCCGTTTTTTTAATTGTTGCTGCCGGAGGTGTTTTTTTTATAGGCGGGATTAAGTTAAAATACATGTTTACGGCATCACTGGCAATGCTGCCTTTAATTATTATAATGCTTTTTGCAAGGCCTTACCGCAGGGAAAGGCTGGCGGCTTTTTTAAACCCCGCCCAGGATATGTACGGCTCGGGCTTTCAGCTTTATCACAGCATAACAGCCCTGGGCTCCGGAGGGCTAAGCGGTTTCGGGCTGGGTACCGGTTTGCACAAGCTTTTTTATATACCCGAGGTTCATACGGATTTTGTTTTTGCGGTAATAGGGCAGGAGCTTGGATATATAGGAAGTATGACTGTTGTACTGCTTTTTGTCCTTTTTACCTGGCGCGGGCTGAGTATTGCCGCCCGGCAGAAGGATTATCTGGGGAGTCTTATTGCGGGGGGATTGACATTTATGATAACAGTGCAGGCTGCGATTAATATTGCGGTAGTTACAGGAGTTTTTCCTACTAAAGGAATTCCGCTTCCTTTTTTGAGTTTCGGAGGAAGCTCTCTGTTTTTTAATATGTTTGCAGTTGGAGTTATTTTAAATATATCCAGGACATGTAGTGAAGGAAAAAAATGAAATCTAAAATATTTATTGTAGTCGGCGGCACCGGAGGGCATATTTATCCGGGAATAGCTCTGGCTCAAGAGCTGAAAAAAAGGGGTTCGGATTTTGAACCTGTTTTTGTTACTGACGGCAGGCCTCTGGCCGGAAAAATAATAAGATCCGAAAATTACGAAATGCGCAAAATTAGCGCCTCGCCTTTTCCCAGGAGGAAGTTCTGGAATATATGCTGTTTTTTATTCAAGACTTTTATAGGTTTTTGTGAATCTGTGTTTTTAATAAAAAAAGCTAAACCCGCGGCTGTGGTAGCTTTTGGGGCATATATATCGGTGCCTGTGGTTTTGGCCTGTGCCTTAATGAGGGTTCCTGTGATTCTGCATGAACAGAATTATTATCCGGGTATGGCCAACAGGTTTTTATCTTTCTGCTCTAAAAAAGTGGCTTTGACTTTTAAAGAATCAGCCCGTTATTTTCCGCCGGAAAAAACTGTTATTACCGGAAATCCTGTGAGGGAAAAAATCTTAAATGTTTCTCCCGGTCAGGGCCTGAGTAAATTGGGTCTGGAAAAAGGGCTCTCAACAATACTTGTTTTCGGAGGAAGCCAGGGAGCCGAAGAAATAAATCATGCAGTATGCGGAGTGCTTCCCTATCTTGAGGGTATAAAAAAGCGAATTCAATTCCTGCATATTTGCGGAAACAGGGAAACGCTGCCCATAGAAAATAAATATCGGACATCGGGTATAAAGGCCCGGGTTTATAGGTATATAGAAGATATGCACTATGCTTACAGCTGCGCTGATGTAATAATATGCCGGGCCGGAGCTACTACTATATCTGAAGTAGTGGCGCAGGCTATTCCTGCTGTTTTTATACCATATTCCTATGCCGCCTCCGGCCATCAGGCCCTTAATTTAAAGCCCCTGACGGATAAAAAAGCATGCCTTGTTATAGAGAGCGGGGCGCTTAGCGAGGAATCCCTTGCCATAAAACTGGTGCCGCTTATAAAAAAACCCGGAAAGAGGAATCAGATAAAAGATAATTTAAAAAAAATGAGCGCGCATTTTTCAAATGCAGCGTCTAAACTATGTGACCTTTTGGAGGAATATGTTTGAATCAATAAAAAAGATATATATGGTGGGAATAGGTGGAAGCGGGATGTGCGGAATAGCTGAAGTTTTGCTTAACCTGGGTTATGAAGTCAGCGGTTCCGATATAGCTGAATCCGAGAATGTGACACATCTCAAAAGACTTGGAGCCGAAATATATATAGGCCATAAAAAAGAAAATATACATGAACCTCATGTGCTTGTGGTTTCCTCGGCGGTTAAACCGGAGAATGTAGAGGTAATCCAGGCCCGTAAAAAGCAGATCCCGGTTATTCCCAGGGCCGAGATGCTCTCCGAGCTGATGAGGCTGAAATATGCTGTGTGCGTAGCGGGAACTCACGGTAAAACAACTACTACTTCAATGGTGGGCCTTATTCTTTCTTATGCCGGCCTTGATCCTACGGTTGTGGTAGGAGGACTTTTTAAAAACTTAAAGAGCAATGCCAAGCCCGGCGAGGGTAAATTTATAGTTGCCGAGGCGGATGAGAGCGATGGCTCTTTTCTCAAGCTTACCCCAACTATAGCTATTCTGACTAATATTGACAATGACCATATGAATTACTACGGCAGCATGGAGAATCTTAAGAAAACATTTGTCAAGTTTTTAAATAAGGTTCCCTTTTACGGTTTTGGTGTTTTATTCGGGGACGATGAAAATATAAAAGATGTGCTTTCGGGACTTAACAGGCCATACACCACTTATGGCTTAGGTAAGGAAAACATCTACAGGGCGGAAAATATAAAGCTTTCCGATGAAAAGTCTTCTTATTCACTTTTTGTCAAGGGTGAGTATAAGGGAGATATCACCGTGAGAGCCACCGGCCTTCATAATGTCTTGAATTCTCTTGCCGCCGCGGCCGCCGCCCTTGATATGGATATAGATTTGAAAGTGATTAAAAAAGCTCTTTTTGAATACCAGGGAGTGCGCAGGAGGCTTGAAAAGAAAGGGGAAGGCAAGGGCGTAGTATTCTACGATGATTACGCGCATCACCCCTCGGAGATAAAACTGGCTTTAAAGAGTTTAAGTGATATTTATCCCTCCCGCCGGCTGGTGGCTGTTTTTCAGCCTCACCGCTACAGCAGAACCAAAGAGCTTGCTTCTTCTTTTCCCGGCGCTCTTAGCAAAGCGGAAAAAATATATATAAGCGGTATATACGGGGCGGGCGAAAACAATTCAGAGAATCTTGATTCTTCGGTTATTTTAGGAGAATTTAATGAAAAAGCCAAAGTTGAGTGCATTGAGGATATGGCTGAACTTAAAGAAAAGCTTTTCCGGGAATTAAAACCGGGTGATTTATGCGTAACTCTCGGAGCGGGTAATATATATGTTCTTGCAGATAAGCTCATCGGAATGCTTGAAGAATGAAAGTTTTTCCGGACGCCTGCTTAAAAAAATATTCCGGTTTTAAAACCGGGGGAAAGGCGGATTTTTTAGTAAAGGCCGGGAGCAGAGATGATTTAAAAAAAATTGTAGCAGAGTTTTGCCCTAAACCCATAAGTGTTATCGGCCGGGGTTTTAACACCTTAATAAGCGAGAGAGGAGTTAAGGGGGTTGTGGTGGTGTTAAAACGGGATTTTACGCAGATAAGCGCACACGGATCCAGTATAAGAGCCGGAGGCGGCGCTTTGCTTCCCCGTATACTTGACAGGGCTTGTAATCTGGGACTTTCGGGTCTTGAATTTCTTGCCGGCGTACCGGGAACGGCAGGAGGGGCACTTATAACTAATTGCGGAGCCTGCGGTCATTCTCTGGGAGACTTTGTACATTCAATTGAAGTTTTTGACTGCCGGAGTGCCGGATTTCGTAACTTAAGCTTTTCGGAGGTTGAATTCAGTTACAGAAACGCTTCCATCCCCGGAAAAATGTTTGTAACAGCCATTGAGCTGGGTTTGAAAACAGAGGATAAAAATTATATACTGCAGAAAATAAGGGAAAATATGGATAGAAAGGCGAAAAGCCAGCCTTTATTTGAAAAAAGCTGCGGATGTATCTTTAAAAATCCGCTCCGCGGGCCTTCTGCCGGTGAACTTATTGAAAAATGCGGTATGAAGGGAGCAAGAGTGGGGGGGGCTGAAGTTTCTTTTAAACATGCAAATTTTATAATAAATAAAGGTTCTGCGACCTCGAAGGATATTTTAGCCCTTATAAAAAAAATTAAAAAAGCCGTTAATAAAAAATACGGGGTTGAACTGCATACGGAAATAAAATTTATGGGCCGGGGTTTTAATTATGAAAGCTAGTGATATAGGTGAGATTGCAATACTTACCGGGGGTGATTCTCCTGAAAAAGATGTTTCGCTTAAGACTGCCCGGAGCGTTGCCTCTTCTTTAAAAAAACAGGGTATAGCTTATAAAATGATTTATGCCCGGGAAGACATGGCAGTTCAGCTTAAAAAGGCCCCGGAATTGGTTTTTATAGCCATGCACGGGGGAAAAGGAGAAAACGGCTCGATTCAGGGTCTTCTGGAAAGTTTAAATAAAACTTATACCGGCAGCGGTGTTTTAAGCAGTGCTCTTTGCATGAATAAAATATTCAGCAAACAGGTCTTTGAGTTTAACAATATAAAAACTCCCTGCTGGCAGTATTTAACGGGGATAAATGAACTGCAACTGGATTTCCCCCTGGTTTTAAAACCGGCGGAAGGAGGATCTACCATAGGAACTTTTATAGTAAGGAATAAAAGTTCTTTTAAAAAGGCTTATGAAAAGGCCGCTGAAGCTTCCGTAAAATTCGGAGGATCAGTTATGGCGGAGCAGTACATCCCGGGCAGGGAAATTACAGTGGGAATTCTTGATGGCAAAGCCTTGCCTTTGCTGCAAATTGAAAGTAAAAGAGAGTTTTATGATTACATGGCAAAGTATGAAAAGGGAATGTCGGTTCATTTTGAGCCTGTTGATATCGACAGCAAAAAGAAGAAAAGTATTCAGCAGGTAGCTGAAAAAGCTTTTAAAGTTGCCGGATGCCGGGACATGGCCCGGGTTGACTTTCGTCTTGATAAGGATGATTTCTATGTGCTTGAAATTAATACAATCCCCGGGATGACAAGCACGAGTCTTCTGCCTGAAGCCGCGGGTATTGCGGGAATAGATTTTGATGCACTGGTTTTTAAAATAATTGAAAATGCCTGTCTACGCAAGAAAAAAAGGTAGATTTAAAAAATTTGCGCGGTTAATATTTTTTTTTGCGGCCCTGGCTGTTATGTTAAAGTATGGCCGCTATTTTATGGCTTCCACAGATATATTTGATCTTAAGCCTTCGAATGTAGTTATAAGCGGTAACCGTATGGTTTCAGAAAACGAAATTCTTACCGGACTGGATTTAGATTACGGAAAAAATATTTTTTCCTACAGCCTGGCCGAGCTTGAAAAAAAACTTAAAAAAAAGAAAAAAATAAAAAAGGCCCGCTTAAAAAGAAATTTTCCTGACAGCCTTCATGTCAGAGTTTTTGAAGTTAATCCTGTCGGATACGCGGTTATAGAAGGAGAAAGAAATGTTGTTAGCGAAGAAGGAGTTTTTTTTAAAGGAAGCCAGGGGCCTCCTGTGGAATTTATTCCGCGTTCTCCGC
>JBNJFW010000009.1:7285-17704 GCA_051747165.1 Elusimicrobiota bacterium
TGAAGGAAATTGACAGAAGTTTTTATAATTCAATAAATGCAGTTGATTCAAACTACCGAAATGATATTATATTATATATAAACGATCTGAGGCTGGTGCTGCCTCCGGAAGAGGAAATGAGCGTGCGGGTCATTAAAAGGTATATAAATATATTCAGGGAGCTTTCTGAAAGCAGCCGGGAAGCAGCAAGTATGGATTTCAGGTTTTTAGCCGGCTCTGATGAAGAGTTAAAGGGCTCGGTAATTGTAGGTAGATAAAAGCGCAGTAATAGGAGAAAAATAGAAATGAAGGAGAAAATTTTATGCGGCCTGGATTTAGGCTCCAGTAAGGTTTGCGCTGTAATAGCAGGATATCTGCCCGGCAAAGACTCTATTAATATTATGGGCGTTGGCGTTTCGGATTGTGACGGGCTTAAACACGGAGTTGTTGTAAATGTGGAAAGCACGTACAGAGCAATAAGTTCGGCCATTGACTTTGCTGAAGAAGAAGCTGAAGTGAAGGTTAAGAATGTCATTGTAAACATAAACGGTAATCATATTGAAGGCTATATTCATAAAGGCTCTGAAAGGCCTCGCAGCGGCAGGGAAATTACCATAGAAGATGTTCAGAGGGCGGTTAATTCTGCTCAAGCTATCTCTCTTTCTTCAGACCGGCAGATAATTCATTCTATTCCCCTTGATTTTAAGATTGATAATCGGCCCGGTGTTAAAGACCCCGTGGGAATGGAGGCCCATCATCTTCAGGCCACAATTATGCTTATTACCGGTGATAATGCTCCCATAAATAATTTAAAAAACTGTGTGGCCCGAAACGGGCTTGGAGTTACGGAAACGGTTGCATCTGTGCTGGGGCCGGCTTTATCGGTTGTAGCATGTGAAGAAAAGGAGCTGGGGTGTGTTCTTGTTGACATAGGAGCCCAGACAGTTAATGTAGCTGTTTTTTCCGAAGGCTGCCTGGATTATATAGGCGAAATAGACATAGGGGCTGATTATATAACTTATGATATGGCTCACGGCCTGAGAACTTCTTTTAAGGAGGCGAAAAGAATTAAAGAAAAATTCGGGAGCGCTTATTCTGAAAATACTTTTGATGATGAAATTGAGTACACGGCGGTTGACGGACAGTCCCGCAAAAAAGCCAAAACAAGCCGGATTAATGAAATAATAGAGCCCCGCGTTGATGAGATAATTGATTATATTTCCGAAGAAATAAAAAAGAGCGGCAAAGGCCGCTTTGTCCCGGGCGGGATAATAATTTCCGGAGGCGGCGCCGAATTGAAGGGCATGGAGGAAGCTCTGAGCAAAAAGATTCCGGACCTTCCTGTTCGTTTGGGAAGGCCCAGGTCAATAACCGGTAAGGCCGAATTGGTTAATTGTTCCGCTTTTGCCACTCCTGTAGGCTTGATAGAATATGCTCTTGAAAAAGAAATTGATTTGACTCCTTCGGCGGCCGGCGGAAGGGGATTCTGGATGAAACTGAAAAACTGGTTTGAAGAGCTTTTTTAAATGTGTTTTTTTATGCTAAAAGGAGGCTTCTAAAAAATGGTGACAAAACTTGGAACGGATATAAAGGGCAACGCCAGCATTACCGTTATAGGTATAGGCGGCGGCGGAGGAAATGCTGTTAACCGAATGATTGAATCGGGGATCAAAGGAGTGGATTTCATAGCGGCTAATACCGACTCCCAGGCCTTGCAGGATTCTTCTGCCGGAATCAGGATACAGCTGGGCGAAAAACTTACCAAAGGACTGGGAGCCGGTGGCGATCCCATAATAGGTCAAAAAGCAGCCGGAGAAGACAGTGAAACTATTAAAGATTCTCTCTCGGGCTCGGACATGGTTTTTGTGACAGCCGGTTTCGGTGGCGGAACGGGAACCGGCGGGGCACCTATTATTGCGGGCATAGCAAAAGAAATGGGAGCTCTTACGGTGGGGGTGGTTACAAAACCCTTTATGTTTGAAGGAAAAAAAAGAAATGACAGAGCTATAGAGTGGATTGAGAAATTAAGGACAAATGTTGATACTCTTCTGGTTATACCCAATCAAAGGCTTTTTTCCGTTATAGATAATAAAACCAAAGCCCTGGATGCTTTTAAAATTGCGGATGATGTTTTAAGGCAGGCGGTTCAGAGTATTTCGGATATTATAACGGCCCGAGGCCTTATAAATGTGGATTTTGCGGATGTTAAATCCATAATGCATAACGCCGGTGAAGCCATTATGGGGCTCGGGGTGGGAGAGGGTGAGAAACGTTCTTCTGAAGCGGCGAAAAACGCAATGAATTCTCCTCTTTTAGAGGATGTTTCCATAGAAGGAGCCAAGGGCTTGCTGGTAAACGTGACCGGAGGCAAGGGAATGACTTTAAATGAGATAAACTGTGCCATGGAGCTTATATACAATTCTTCATCCCGGGAGGCCGATGTTTTTTTCGGTCATACCATAGATGATTCGCTGGGTGGAAAAATTAAAATAACAGTAATAGCCACCGGCTGTGGAAAAAATAAGAAAAAGTCTTCTCCGGCTCCCGGGTCTTTATATGAGGAAGAAAAGAGAACTCAAAATGATGAAAGTGAAAAGAGAATTCCGACTTTTCTCCGAAGGGGTAAAAAAGAATGACAGCAGAAAACAAACTTAAGGAATTTCTTAAAGCCATGGCTTCGGTGGGCGCATCGGATCTGCACATACGAGCCGGCTCCCGGCCTATATTCAGAGTTGACGGAAAACTTAGAACGGTTAAAAGTCTTCCCTCGCTGGAGGCTGAAGAAACCAGGGAAATAGCCGAGGTTATGTTCAATGCCCGGGAAAAGGAAAAATTTGAAAAGAGAAAGGAAGTGGATCTTTCTTACAGCATGGGGTCCCTGGCCCGCTTCCGGGTAAATGTTTTCAGACAAAGAGGCTTTGTCAATATAGTCCTGAGACTGGTTCCTACTCAAATACAGGGATTTCAGGAGCTTAATTTGCCTGAAAGCCTGGAGAAAATAGCCTCATATGAAAGAGGAATTATTCTCGTTACCGGAATCACAGGTTGCGGAAAGACCACTACTCAGGCGGCTATGATTAATTATATGAATAATAATTTTTCAAGGCACATTATAACTATAGAAGACCCCATAGAGTATGTTCACAGTGATAAAAAAAGTATAATTTCCCAGCGCGAGCTTGGAATAGATACACTCTCCTACACGGAAGCCCTGACTCACGTTGTACGGCAGGATCCGGATGTTATTCTTATAGGTGAAATGAGAGATGTAGAAACTATGAGCGCTGCCATTACAGCGGCTCAGACCGGACATCTTGTATTGTCCACTACTCACACAATTGACGCCATGCAGACTATAAACCGGATAGTTGATATTTTTCCTCCTTATCAGCAGGATCAGGTGCGTATTCAATTTGCCGATACATTGCGGGCCGTTATTTCGCAGCGCATTCTGCCTAAAAAAGAAGGGGGAGTAGTTCCCGCGGTTGAGCTTCTTGTGGTAACCGGACTTATAAGAAACCTGATAGAAGAAAACCGGTTTTCAGAAGTAAAGGAGCAGATGGAAAAAGGAGATTATTACGGCATGCGTACTTTTAACCAGGCGCTTGAAGAACTTTACAGCAGCGGCCTTGTGAGCCTGGAGGAGGCTAAAAAAGCTGCGACTCATCCTGAAGACCTTATGCTTAAAATAAGGGGGATACAATCCGACAGCGGAGCAGAGGCCTAAAGTTTTTTCCCTCCTGCCGAAAAGGGTTAATTTGCGGTATAACTCTCAGACAGGCAGGAGATTTCAAAGATAAATCAAATGCTTTTTCATTTCTTAAGAAACTTGCTCCTGAATCAGTACCCGCTTTTGCGTTGATGGAGCAGGTCCACGGGCGGAATATTTACAGGCTGCGCGAGGATGAAAAGGGCGAAATTGTCGCTCCAAAAAGCGACGGAATTATATTCAATAAAAAATGCCGGGTTGCAGTCGGTGTAAGAACTGCCGACTGCCAGAGTGTATTTGCTTATAATAAGGGAGACCTGATTGGAATTTTTCATGCCGGATGGCGTTCAGTGGCGCTGGGTATTGGAAGCTGTTTTGTAAAAAAAGCATTTGAGATGGGGGCGAGAGTATGTGACCTTGAGTTTAAAGTGGCCCCCCATATATGTCCAGAATGCTACAGCGTGGGAAAGGAGCTTTTTAAGTATTTTCCAAATAAAAGTATAAAAAACTCAAAGCTGGATTTATTTGCTGCTTTAAGTTTGCAGCTTCAGAATTCCGGTGTCCGTGCCGAAAAAATAAGCAGGGCATTAAAAGAAGAATCATGTTCTTATGAGAATGAAGTCTTTTTTTCCCACCGCCGCGGCGACAGCGGCAGAATGCTTACATTTGCAATTCACTATTAAATTAATAAAATAAACTAAATATAATGGACTAAGAATATATGGAGAAGCAATGCAAATTGTTATCGTTGGCTGCGGCCGCATGGGCACGGCCTTATTAAAATCTGTAAAAACCTTGAACAATACCTCTGTGTGTGTTATTGATATCGATTCCTCTCGCAGGAAAATAGCGCGTGAGCTGGGCGTCGAGGCCTTTTCAAAATTTAAACAGGCCCCTGAAGCAGATATTTATATAATTGCCGTAAAACCTTCTGTGGCGCCTTCGGTTTTTAAAAAACTGGCGGCCCTGGAAAGGGATTTTATAGCCCTAAGTATTGCGGCGGGGATTAATACCGGATACCTGAAAAAAATGATTCCCCGGGCTGCGGTAATGCGCGCCATGCCAAATATTGCTCTTGTTAGAGGCCGGGGCATGACGGCTCTTTGCGCTCCTCCGGAAGTAAGTAAAAAAGATATTGAAAAGGTGAAGCCTATATTTTCAGCTTCAGGATTTTGCGAAGTTGTCGAGGAAAAACTTTTTGACGCGATTACAGCTGTTTCCGGTTCGGGTCCTGCTTATTTTTTTTACCTGGGAGAGATTATGAGTGAATTTCTTGTTAATTCCGGGATGAATAAAGAGCAGGCAAATAAGTTTGTATCCCGTACTGTTTTAGGCGCGGGAGCGCTTATGTCTGAATTGGGGGAGGATTTCAAAAATCTTCGTTATCAGGTAACCTCCCCCGGGGGTACAACTGAAGCGGCTCTTGAGCACTTAAAGAAAGAGGGTTTTGGCGGAGTTTTTTATCAGGCGCTGGAAAAAGCAAACCTTCGTTCCGGGGAGATTTCAGAAAATCTGTTGAAAACTTATGAAAATCCCGGAAAAGATTAAAGCTGTAGAATTTAAAGACGGAGTTCTTTATATTTTAGACCAGAGGATTCTTCCTGTAGAAGAAAAGCATATAAAAATAAAATCAGTTTCAGAAGCTGTCTCTGCTATAAAAAGCATGGCAGTAAGAGGGGCTCCGGCTATAGGCATAACTGCCGCTTATGCTTATTATATAGCCTTTGCAAAAAAAAGTTTCAGTGGTAAAAAAGATATGCTCAAAACTATGGCAGAAGAGGCCTCGGCTATTAAATCCGCCCGTCCGACAGCCGTAAATCTTAAATGGGCAGTGGACAGAATGCATAAAAAGCTTAATAGCTTATGCGCAGAAAATGTAAAAAAAATAAAAACGGCTTTAAAAAATGAGGCCGATTGCATATTGACACAACAAAGAGATGCGGATGCTAAGATAGGCCGCAACGGGGCAGAGCTTTTAAAAAATAAAAGGAAAGAGCCTCTTTCTGTTATCACACATTGTAATACGGGAGCCCTGGCTACAGGAGGCAGCGGTAGTGCCTACGGCGTTATAAAAGAGGCCTATGAGAAAAAACTTGTAAAAATGGTTTATGCCTCTGAAAGCCGCCCTCTGCTGCAGGGGGCCAGGCTCACTTGTTATGAGTTACAAAAAGACAGGATACCTTATAAGCTTATATGCGACAACACGGCGGCTTTTGTAATGAAAAATAGAAATATCGACCTTGTCATAGTCGGAGCCGATCGCATAGCGGCAAACGGGGATACGGCAAATAAAATAGGAACTTACTCTCTGGCACTTTTGGCTGATTTTCACGGTATTCCTTTTTATGTGGCCGCTCCTGAATCTTCTTTTGATTCTGAAACAAAAAGGGGCGAGGATATTGAAATAGAGTACAGAGAAAGTATTGAAGTGCTTAATATAAATCAGAAAAGAATTGCTCCGGAGGGGGCGAAGGCTGAAAATCCGGCTTTTGATATTACTCCCGCCGGCTTGATAAGTGCTTATATTACTGAAAGAGGTATAATAAAAAATGGCGAAAAAATACAACAAAACGCTTAATCTGCCTTCCACTTCTTTTTCAATGAGGGCAAAGCTTCGCGAAAAGGAGCCTTCTTTGCAGAAGATGTGGAAAGAAATGAATATTGAACAGAAAAGGCTTGATAATAATTCAGAGGGCGAAAAATATATACTGCATGACGGACCGCCGTATGCAAACGGTCATATACATATGGGCCATGCGCTCAACAGGATATTAAAAGACATTATTGTTAAATATAAGAGCATGAGGGGCTTTTATGCTCCTTTTGTTCCCGGATGGGACTGCCACGGGCTCCCGGTTGAATACGAACTTTTAAAGCAGATGGGAAAAAGTGGAGCCGGTGATAAAGTTAAATTCAGAAAAAAAGCGGCCCGCTATGCTCTCAAGTATGTTAAAATTCAAAAAAAAGAGTTCAAGAGACTGGGGCTAAGCGGTGACTGGGACAATCCCTATTTAACTCTTAATAAATCTTACGAGGAAACAATAGTTGATTCTTTCAGTCGTTTGTATATGGATGGGTACATTTACCGGGAGCTCAAGCCTGTTTACTGGTGTTTTTCCTGCCGCACAGCCCTGGCGGAAGCTGAAGTTGAATATGCCGATGCGGAATCGCCTTCTGTATTTATTAAGTTTGAAATGGTTTCCGGGCGTCCTTCCTTTTTAAGCAAAAAGGAAAAAGCATACGCTCTTATATGGACAACAACTCCCTGGACTATTCCCTCCAATACCGCTTTATGCTTTCATCCCGACAGTAACTATGTGTTTCTTAGGGAAAAAGAAGACAGCGTAATAATTGTGGCCGAGGAGCTTGCCTTTAAGTTTCCTTCACTGGAAAAAGTGGGCAGCATTAAAGGAAGCGAGTTGAGCGGAACCTTATTTAAACGGCCCTTCAGTTCTAAAACTTCACCGGGCATTACAGCTGAATATGTTTCCATGGAAGAAGGAAGCGGCATTGTTCATATAGCTCCCGGGCACGGAGATGATGATTATATCGCGGGAAAAGAATTCGGACTGGAAATACTTTCCCCGGTTGATGAAAAAGGTAGATTTACAGAAGATGCGGGGGTTGAAGAAATAAAAGGCAAAAATGTTTTTGAGGCTAATTCCTTAATAATGGATATTCTGGAGCGAAAAAAACTTCTTTTTAAAAAAGAAAAGGACTCTCATTCCTACCCTCATTGCTGGAGATGCAAAAAACCCCTTATATTCCGGGCCACCAGGCAATGGTTTTTAAATGTGGATGAAAAAGGCCTGCGAGAGAAAATACTTAATTTTATTAAGCGCGATGTCAGGTGGCTGCCCCAGGCAGGAGAAAAAAGAATGAAAGCCATGATTCACAGCCGGCCCGATTGGTGTCTCTCAAGGCAGCGTATGTGGGGGGTTCCTGTCCCTGTTTTTTACTGTAGCAGCTGCGGCCGCCCGCTTGCTACAAAGGAAAGTTTCCGCAAAGTAAAAGAAATGATTAGAGAATATGGCTCGGACGGTTGGTTTTTTCTTTCTTCGGAGGAAATTTTGGGGAGTGACTTTAAATGCTCCTGCTCGGAAAGCAAATTTTTAAAAGAAAATGATATTCTTGATGTATGGTTTGATTCCGGAGTAAGTAATATGGCTGTTCTACAAAGTCGCTCCGGTCACAAATGGCCGGCTGATATGTATCTTGAAGGCTCCGATCAGCATAGGGGATGGTTTCAAACTTCGCTTATTCCCGCAGTTGCCATAAAAGAAGCCCCGCCTTATAAAGCCGTTCTCACGCACGGTTTTATTGTTGACGAGGAGGGCAAGAAGATGTCTAAATCTGTAGGCAATGTAATAAGCCCCCTGGAAGTAGTGGAAAAATACGGTGCCGATCTTCTGCGCTTATGGGTTTCTACGGAAAACTACTACAAAGATGTAAAAATATCTCAAGAAATTCTTTCCCATACGGTGAGCTATTACCGAAGAATAAGAAATACCATAAGGTTTATACTGGGAAATTGCCGTGATTTAACTAAAGACACAGTCCTGAAATATGAGGAAATGACCGATCTGGACAAGTTTATACTTCATGAATTCAGCTTGTGTACGGAAAAAGTAATTAAAAATTATGAGCGTAATTTGTTTTATAAAAGCGCGCGCGAGATACATGATTTTTGCAACGAAAAGCTTTCTTCTTTTTATTTTAATATAATAAAAGACCGGCTTTATGTTTCCCATCCTCTTGATTTAAAAAGACGCGCCTCGCAAAGCGCTCTTTTCCATATAGGGCAAGGGCTTCTTTCCTTAATATCTCCCATATTGCCGCACACCGCTGAAGAGGGCTGGCAAAAAATGAAAAAAGAAATTCCGGTTGCGGAATTAGAGGAGAGCGTGCTTTTGTCTTCCATAAGTGATTGCCCCGGGCAGTGGAGAGATGAAAGCCTTTTTCTTAAATGGAAGCCTCTCACCATACTCAGGGAAAAGGTTATGAAAGAAATAGAAAAAGCTAAAAATTCAGGTGTTATAAAAGACCCTCTGGAATCTGTCCTTCACATACAAATATCAAAAGGCCCCGCTGCGGATTTGCTTTTGTCGTATGCTGATTTTTTAAAAGAATTTTTTATAGTAAGCGAAGTCGGAGTTGATACAGCCGGCAGTTTTAAAAAAAGCGACAGTTTCATGGAATCAGATATTTCAATAGAAGTAAAAAAAGCCCGGGGCAAGAAATGCTCAAGATGCTGGCTTATAGATACAGATACGGGATTAGATAATGAAAATCCGGATACATGTCCTCGCTGCAGTGCTATTCTAAAGAAAATCACCGCGGAGGAAAATTCACTGTGATTTACTATACAATTATGATAGTTTTTGTTATTGACAGATTAATAAAGCTGCTGGTAACAATAAATATTCCTATAGGAGGCAGACTGGAAGTATTTCCTTTTTTAAATATAACCCATATCTATAATACCGGGGCAGCCTTCAGCTTGCTTACCGGCAAAAACAATATACTCATAGTAATTAATGTCCTGCTTACGACGGTCTTGCTGGCTTTTTTAATTTTTTTTGATTTTAAACGAAAAGAGGAAAAATTTGCTTTTGCTTTAATAGCGGCGGGCTCTCTTTCTAACGTTGCCGACCGCCTTATGCATGCCGGGGTAATAGATTATATCGATATAAGTATATGGCCTGTTTTCAACATTGCCGATGTTTCCATAACCGCAGGTGCGCTTATTATTGCCTCGGGAATGATAAAAGAGGCCTTAAAGAAGAAAAAGGTTGTAAAAAATGCATCCTGAGCTTTTTACAATAGGTGGCCTTACTATCCATACATACGGAGTCTTTATGGCCCTGGCTGTTGTGCTGGGCTATTTTTTTCTTTTAAAGCTGGCTCAATTCCGCAATATAAATAGTGAGTTTATAAGTTATTTTGTAACCGGTACCGTTATCTGGGGTTTTTTAGGAGCGAGGATTTTTTATATTCTCATTGATATAAGGACTTTTATGGAAAATCCGATTGATATTTTTCGGATATGGAGCGGGGGACTTGTTTTCTCCGGAGGCCTCATAGGGGGCCTGGGCTGGGCTTTTTACGCTGCTAAGAAAAAGAAAATAAAGTTTCTGGATCTTGCGGATGTTACCGTACCCGCTCTTTCCCTCGGTTATGCTGTTGCCAGAATAGGGTGTTTTATGGCCGGTTGCTGTTACGGCAGCCCTTCCGAGTCTTCGTGCGCGGTTGTTTTTCCCAAGGGCAGTTCTGTTTATCATCAGCACATCAGGCAGGGTTTAATTTCTCCTGCTCAGTCCCCGCTTTCTGTTCATCCTGTAGAACTTTATTCCGTTGCGGCCGGACTGATTATTAGCTATATACTTTACAGGATGCTTAAATCAAAGTTTACTGCTCGCGGCACGGTACTTGCCATGTATCTTTTTTTATACGGTTCTTTTAGATTGGGGATTGAGTTTTTGCGGGGAGATTTTCGCGGCCGGCATATTTTGTTTTTTACCCCCACCCAGTGGGTTGCGGCTTTTGCCGCGGTGGCCGGTGCATATATGTTTTATTTTTTTCGTGAAAAGAAAAAAAATAATAGTTGAATCCGGGCCTAAAAAAAGGCTTGACCGCTATCTGGCTTCAAAAATTGATATGACAAGATCCGCTCTTAAAAAACTTATTGAAAAAGAGCTGGTAAGAGTTGACGGCAGCCTCAAAAGCGCCCA
>JBNJFW010000010.1:0-17497 GCA_051747165.1 Elusimicrobiota bacterium
ATGAAAAAAAACATCGCTTCTCCTGTTTTGATTTATATCCCGGTAGTTTCCGTTTCCCTGGGAAAAATATTCAGGTAAAATCACAAAATTGTTGTATTCTCTTTCCATGTCACCGTGAATCCTGTGGTATATATAGCAGAGTTCCTTTGTGTCCTCTCCAAGGAATGCGGGGTACCCTCCTCTTAAAACATTGTCCAGGTATGTCTGCCGGGTATATTTATCCAGAGCCTCATGGTTTGACCTGGTTGATATATCATCCGTAATGCTTTTAATTATTTCTCTGTTTTCGTCTTGCTTGGATTCAAAAAAGCCCTCTTTCTTTAAGCGGTTAACATACATATCAGTGTTTTCATGTTTGTGAGCGTGCCCTACTGCCGAATAGTATGTAATAGAATCGCCCGGCTCTATATCACGGGTAAAATATCCCATGGCGGAGGGCGTTTTGTTTTTACCTCTAAGGTTTTTATCTATATTAAATTTATCGGAGTTTACAAAATTGTCGGGATATTTTAAATCAAGGTTGCTTTTAAAAAGCGTATCGGGGTCAATTATATACCGGGGAGAATTACCGGGATTTTGAATAAAGCCGTAGTAGAAATGGGCTGAATTAACTTCTTTTATTTCCGGGCAATCCCTGGGTTCCACGGGAAGCTTGTAAACGGGAATACTATTTTCATCCGTAAAAAAAACCCCGTTGTACCAGCCTTCGGCCAGGCGGCTGACATTTTTAAGCATTATGTCGGAAGTCCCGTATGGAATTATAACCGGTAAGCCGTCAATACATTCAATATGAATTTTTGAGGAGCCGGTATTTTTTATCTGCAGCTTTCTCATTAAAGCGGGAAATCTCTCTCCTGAAAGGGTAAAATAGGTGACCGTGCTTTCAATCCCGTGCCTGGATGAAGTTTCCTTAAGTTTAATCTTATCGGGCTCTACATAAAAGCGCTGGGTTTCATTAACTTCATTTATATTGTTTTGAAAGGGCTCGTAATAATTGCCGTTGATTTTATAGAAGGTTCTGAATCCCTGCAGAGAGGTTTGCCGGTATGCTTTATTTGCGGCTACGAATTCAAGAACGGCCCCGTTTTTATCCTTCACCCCAAAACTGGAAACCGCCTGGCCCCTGTTAACATAAAAGACCCACATAGGCTTTCCCCATCTGCCGGATATGGAAGGCAGAAAACTGGAAAAAGCTTTAGTGTTATTATAATTATCTAACTTAAACATTTAGGTGTTTTTTTTTCATTTGAAAAATTCAATCTATTAGCTTTTATACATAATTGCATAAATTTTATCAATATCTTATTTTTATTAATAGTTTAATTATTTTTAACTCCAACTCAGGTTTCACCTGTATGTTTCTCTGAAAGTTTTAGGTGTAATTTTATAATGCTTTTTAAAAAGTTTATAAAAATAAGGCAGTCCTTCGTATCCGCTCATATAAGCAACTTCTTTTATGGGCCTGTCGGTTTTTTTCAAAAGACGGACTGCTTTTTCCAGGCGCATTTTTTTTATATAATCAGAAATAGTAAAACCCGTTTCCTCACTGAAAACTCTGCTCAGATAGGACTGGCTGACATGCACAGACGCGGCAATATCCTTCAGATATATTTTTCCGCTATAATTTTTTTTAATGTATTTTAATGTCTTATCTACAATCCGGCCGGTGCCGGAAGAACGAGGCAGTTTTCCCTTTGTCAGCAGAACTTCATGCTCCTTGCGAAAGATATAATTAACAACCAGCATTAGCATTTGAGCATAGGACTCCAGTTTTTTTCTTTTTATCAGGGGAATCTTATTAAAGCTCTTTTTTAACCGGATATAGGTTTTTAAATCCGTTTCTTTTTTTAATGAAGAGTTAATCTTATTTTTATCTCCGGTTCTCACCTGCCCGGCCATGGCAATTGCTATAAGTTTTTTATTGAGCATTATAGGCACCGCCATTTCCGTTAAGCCGGCAAAGCAGCGGTATATTACCGGCTTGCGCTCTTTTTTTACCCTGAGGCAGGCTTTTTTATCACACTGCCGGCATTTATCTTCGAAACCCGACTTTTTTACCTGCAGACAAAAAGGCCGCCGGCCTCTTCTGCGGGTTATAAATTCGCCTTTTTTGTTTATGAAAACAACATTCAAACCGGTTAAATCAAAAAATATATCCTGAAATGTATTTAATACCTTAACGTTGGCTATGCCTTTTATTTTATATTTTTCTTTATCAGGCATTGACCTCCTTATCGCACACGGATAATATATTATCGCCTTTCTTTTTAGATCTGTACATTGCTTTATCTGCTTTTTCAAATAAGCTCTTGAAATTTAAACCGTGATTGGGATAAATAGCAACTCCGGCGCTTATTTTAATCATTTTTTCTTCTTCTTTATTTAATATTGAAATTATCCGGTCAAAATATCGGTTGACATCAGAAAGCTCGGCATTGGCAAGGTATATAAGAAATTCATCTCCGCCATACCTGCACAGCAAATCTATATCTCTTACATTCTTTTTGAGGACCCCGGCCAGTTTAACCAGTATCTCATCCCCTTTTTGATGGCCGTGTGTATCATTTATTTTTTTAAACTGGTTAATATCCGTAACTATCAGCGCAAAACGCTGATTAAACCTCTCCGCCCGGCTTATTTCCTTGGCTATTAAACTTTTAAAATGCCTTTTGGAATAAAGGCCGGTTAAGCTGTCGGTATTTGCCAGGTTTCTTATTTCATCAAAGCTTATGGTATTTTTTAATGCTACCCCTATCTGGTTGGCAAAAGATTTAAGAAAACTTATATTCTCCTCGGTTATTTTGGTCCTGCTCACCAGATTATGGACCCGCAAAACGCCTATGTTTTTATTTTTTGCCCGCAGAAGAATATCAACCGACATATTTTCCCATACATTGACGGCATTTTTATCGCCATGTACGAGCCTGGTAAAAACCGGAGAATTTTTATCAACGGTAGAATAAATTTCATGTTTAATGTCGTTTAATTTATTACGAAAATCGCTTTCAATCACTCCGTATACTTTTTTTTCTTTTTTATCATAAAGATAACTTCTAACATTATCAAAAAGGAAATTCTTTTGAATTTCTTTTACTATGGCCCTTATTATACCCTCTGTTTTTAAAGTGGAAACAAGAATTTCCGAAAGTATACGGTATATTTTAAGCATCTTTCTTTTGGTCACCAGCTCTTTATGCATATTATACTTATGCAGCTCCTCTGCAAGAGCGGCAGCTATTTTTTTAAAATAAGGCAGATGCTCCCGGTCAAAATGGCGCGACTCCGTTTTTTCGGCCCTTATCAGGCCTAATATACGCCCGTCACTCTCCAGGGGAAAATATAAGCCGAGAAAAGGCTGTTCGGTATAGATAAAGGGGATTTTTCTGTGTAAAATAGGATATATGAAGTCAGCATTTTTAACACTGAAGGTTTCCTCGCCTTCCAGAATGCAATTCTTATGTATTACCTTTTTCATAACAAATCTTTTAGCCTCGTATTCTATAATGAAAATGGCTATTCTGTCATAGTTAAAAATACTGTACATGCCTTTGAGGGCAATATCAATCAGTTCATCTATATCTTTATATTTATTTAATACCGAAGAGCATATGTTTTCAGCATTATAATCCATATCAAAATTCATCCGGCACCTGCTATATAGTTCAATATCATATCGGTTTTCTTCTCTAAATATTTAAATTCGCGGTATAATGACCGGTGGCTGAATTCATTGTTTTTAATCTTGTTAAGTATAATTGAAGTATGCTCGGTAAAAAGCTGTTCCAGCGTACCGAGAGCAAGAGTGGAAGGAAGAGATTTTCCTATTTTAATGGACTGCTTATACACATTTTTTACGTCTATCTGGTTTTCCGAGAAAAATATGTCTATATCTTCTATTTTAGCGGGAAGCATTCCAAAGGCAGAAGCAATTCTGACCTGAGAATTTGAGGAAACAAGAAAGTCAATAAATTTAAATGCCGCCTCGGGATTTTGAGAGAGTTTTGTCACCGCAAGCCCGCTCCCGCCTATATATGTGTAGCGCCCGCTTGGCCCTTTGGGGAGAAGACTTACCCCGAAATTTTCCGCCACGCTTTTTTTATAATCAGGATTTTCAGGGTTAAACTTGCTGCGGGAAGGCCATACTCCGGATATCTGAAAAGCGTAATTGCCGGTGAAAAAATCCGTATATACCGGGCTTATTTTAGATTTTAAAACAATATAGCCTTTGGTTATGAGGTCAAAGTAAAATCTTGCTCCTTCTTTTGCCCTTCGGTCCAGCAGTTTAAGTGAGCCGTTTTCATAAAAAAGCAATTTGCCCCCCGCAGAAAGCATCCAGGGAAGAAGGTCATGAATTAAAACGGATTCTTTCTGTCCCGAAAGAAGCATAGGATGCAGTTTTATTTTATTGTCTCTTTTAACCTCTCCCAGAGTTTCTTCAAAACCCGGCCAGCTGTCTATGCTGTCTAAATTGCGTCCCAGCTTTTTAAGAACATCTTTCCGGTAATATAAAATCCTTATATCCGAAAACCAGGGCAGGGCGTAAATGTTACCGGAAGGTCCGTATTTACAGCTCTCCCACAACTGGGGAACGAATTTATACTGGCAGGGGGTTTTAATCAGTGGATTAAGCTTGCGAAGAGCCTTCATATAAACAAGAGAGGAGACCCATGTATTGCCTATCTGAATTACGTCAGGAGGGCTTTTTGTGTGAGCTCCTTTAAACACATCCATTAAACTCTGCCACATGTGGGACCAGGGAATTATTCTAAACTTAACTTCTATTGCAGGCTGTTTTTTTTGAAATCGTGATATCTCTTCCTTAATTATCTTATCGGTATCAAAACCCGCATTAGGGGTAACCCAAAAGTTTATTTTATTTTTTTTAGCACACATAACATTTTATCCGCAGTTCTTTTAGCCTGCATTTGACTTATTGTTGCTAATTTTTAAAAAAAATTCAAGTAAAAAATATTTTTTAAGATATTTTATTTAGGCTGTTCGATAAAAGCACGCGCAGCGCGGATAGTGGTCATGAGGGGGATATGATTTTCATTTGACCACCTTCTTATCCAGTATCCGTCCGAATATGCTTTTTTACCGGAAGGCGTATTTATTATCAGGCCTACCTCCGCATTCTTTACAAGCCTTTTTACATCAAAGGAGCTGTTGCCTATTTTATCTACTTTTTCAGCTTTTATTCCCTGCTCCATAAGGTAGTCGGCAGTGCCGGGAGTGGCGTAAATTTTGTATTTATCTGCATATTTTTTTAAAACATCCGCTCCGGCTTTTTTAGAAGAATCACTTAAGCTGACCAGTACCGGGCCTTCTTGAGGGAAATGGGTCCCGGATGCCACCTGAGCTTTATAAAAGGCTTCGGAAAAAGTGGGGGCCCTGCCCATTACTTCTCCCGTGGATTTCATCTCCGGTCCAAGCACCGGGTCAACCGCAAAGCGGGAAAACGGCAGAACAACTTCTTTTACGGCATAGCTGTCAAGACTGTAGGAAAGGTCAAACTCGCTTAACTTTCTGCCCAGCATTACCTTGGTAGCTATTTTTGCCAGGGGAATATTGAGAACTTTTGATATAAAGGGGACGGTTCGGGATGCCCTGGGGTTAACCTCAAGCACGTAAATCTCTCCATCCTTAAGAGCACACTGAACATTCATCAGCCCTTTAACCTTAAGTTCCAGGGCCATCCTCTTAACATATTCTCTTACAGTACTTTTTTCCTCATCACTAAGGCTCACCGGCGGAGTTACGCATGCGCTGTCGCCGGAATGAACACCTGCTTTTTCTATGTGCTCCATGAGAGGGGCAATAAAAACATCGGAGCCGTCGCATATGCAGTCAACATCCACTTCCAGGGCATCTTCGAGAAAATCATCAATAAGCACCGGGTATTCGGGGTTTATTTTAGCTGCCCGTGAAAGGTATTTTTCTACTTCGCTGTCATTAAAGGCTATTTCCATTGCCCTTCCTCCCAGAACAAAAGAGGGCCGGAGCATTACCGGATAGCCTATCCTGTCAACTATCTTTTTGGCTTCTTTCATAGAACGGGCCTTGCCCCATTCGGGGTGGGGTATGCGGAGCTTTTTAAGAAGTCCCGAGAAAAGTATCCTGTCCTCTGCCAGGTCTATGGTCTCGGGAGAAGTTCCTATGATTTTTGCATGTTCTTTTATTTTATGAATAAGATTTAGGGGAGTCTGTCCACCCAGCTGGGCTATCACTCCGTATGGCTTCTCCTTTTTTATGACATTAATGATATCCTCAGCAGTAAGCGGTTCAAAATAAAGCCGGTCGGAGGTGTCGTAATCGGTGGAAACAGTCTCGGGGTTAGAATTTATTATTATGGAAAAATAATCTTCCTCCCTCAGGGCAAAGGAGGCATGACAAATACAGTAGTCAAATTCTATTCCCTGGCCTATCCTGTTCGGGCCTCCGCCTATTATCAAAACCTTGCGGTCAAGGGTGAGTGATTCGTTTACTTCATCCTCGTGTTCATAACAGGAATAAAAATAAGGGGTGTAGGACTCAAACTCGGCAGCGCAGGTATCAACGGACTTGTATACGGGCTCTATGCCGTAGCGCTTTCTTATCTTTCTTACATTCTCCTCTCCGGAGCCGGTAAGATAAGCTATCTGATGGTCCGAAAATCCGAAAGCCTTGGCCCTTGCAAGAAGTTTTTCGTCAAGGGACTCGGCATCTTCCAGCATAAGACGGCATTTGTGTATTTCCTCCATCTGGCTTAAATACCAGCGGTCTATTGTAGTAAGCTGATGGATTTCTTCCACGCTCATTCCCATTTCAAATGCGTGCATTATTTCAAAGATGCGCTCGCAGTTGGGAACGGAAAGATTATTTTTAAGCTTTTTTATAAATTCTTTTCTTTCCTCTCTGTTTTCAGCGTTTTCATCCCTGAGCCTTCCGGCCTGAGAGTCGCGTCCTTTCCCGTCGCCGGCAAGGCCCTGCCTTCCTATTTCCAGTCCTCGCAATGCTTTTTGAATTGATTCTTTAAAAGTTCTTCCCATTGCCATAACCTCACCTACGGATTTCATGGAAGAGCCCAGCCTCTGATCGGTTTCAACAAATTTTTCAAAGGTGAAGCGGGGAACCTTTGTCACCACATAATCAATGGCCGGCTCAAAGCAGGCAGGAGTTTTTTTGGTTATATCATTGGGTATTTCATCCAGCATGAATCCCACCGCAAGTTTGGCTGCGATTTTGGCTATGGGAAAACCCGTAGCCTTGCTGGCCAGGGCGGAAGAACGCGAAACGCGCGGGTTCATTTCTATGGCATATATTTTATCGCTATCGGGGTCAAGCGCAAACTGTATGTTGCTCCCCCCGGCGTCAACCGCCATTTTGCGCATGATTTTCAGGCCGATATCTCTCATCCTTTGGTACTGGTAATCAGTAAGAGTCTGAACGGGAGCTACGGTTATGCTGTCGCCTGTATGGACTCCCATGGGGTCAAGGTTTTCAATAGAGCAGACAATAACACAATTGTCGTTTTTATCGCGCATGAGTTCGAGCTCTATTTCCTTCCATCCGGCCACGGATTCTTCTATAAGTATTTCGCTAACCGGGGAGGCGTCAAGTGCCTGTTTTATGAGCCTTTCAACATCCTCTTCTTTTTCAACTACGGCTCCCCCGGTTCCGCCCAGCGTATATGCCGGACGTATTATTACCGGCAGTCCTATGTCTTTTACCATTTGAATGGAGGTCTTAAAATCCTTTGCCGTGCAGCTTCGGGGAACCTCCACTCCTATTTCTCCCATTGCCCTTTTAAAAAGCTCTCTTGACTCGGCCATCTGTATGCTCTCGATTTTGGCCCCCAGAATCTCAACACCGTATTTATCCAGTATTCCCTTTTCCTGGAGCTCTACCGTAAGATTAAGAGCCGTCTGCCCGCCTAAAGTGGGAAGCAGAGCATGAGGCCGCTCTTTGCGTATAATTTTTTCAATGTATTCGCAACTGAGAGGTTCTATATAAACTTTCCATGCCATTTCGGGGTCTGTCATTATAGTGGCCGGATTTGAGTTGACAAGAACAACCCTGTATCCTTCCTCCCTGAGGGCTTTAAGAGCCTGGGTTCCCGAATAGTCAAACTCGCAGGCCTGCCCGATTATAATCGGGCCCGAGCCTATAACCAGAATTTTATCAATATCAGTTCTTGCAGGCATTTATCAACTCCTTAAACTCCTTAAATATATACTGTGAATCCCCCGGACCCGGACCGGCTTCGGGATGATTCTGGTAGCTTACTACCGGAAGGTCCCTGTGCCTGAGGCCTTCTACCGTATTATCGTTAAGATTAATATGGCTTAGCTCGAATTCCTCCGGCATGGTATCGGGATCAACCGCAAAACCGTGATTTTGAACGGTTATTTCTATCCGGCCGGTTTTTAAATTTTTAACCGGATGGTTTCCTCCGTGATGTCCGAATTTAAGTTTATATGTCCGGGCCCCGGCTGCCAGAGCTATAATCTGGTTGCCAAGGCAAATTCCTAAAACAGGCAGGCGTTTCTTTTTATTATATTCTATAAGCTCCCGCGCAAGTTCTATTGCATACTTTACGGCGGCAGGATCGCCCGGGCCGTTTGAGAGAACAACTCCCGAAGGATCGATACCCAGAACATCTTCCAGGGAGCTATCTGCCGGCAGAAGAACCGGCTCCAGTCCGCAGGATTTAAGGTTTTTTATAATACTCCTCTTTACTCCGTAATCAAGAACTGCCACTTTTAAGTCTCCCGACTCCGGCTTATAGTTCTTAAAGGCTGAATTTTCAGAAGCATTTACCTCAGCTACCAGATCCCGGCCTTCAAGAGAAGGAACCATATCCAGCTTTTTCTTTAAACTTGACGGAGAAAAGTCCTCTGCGGATATTATGCCTTTCATGGCCCCCCTTTTTCTTATTTTCCGGACTATGTATCTTGTATCTATTCCTTCTATGGCCGTGAGTCCCTGGCCGCATAAATACTCATCCAGGGACATTTTGGCCTGCCAGTTTGAATAGGCCTTCGAATACTCTTTTATTACCAGTCCGCGGGCCCAGGCGCCGTAACCCTGTGAATCTTCAATGCTTATCCCGTAATTACCTATCTGAGGATAGCACATAAGCACAATCTGACCGCAGTATGAAGGGTCGCTTATTATTTCCTCATATCCGGTCATAGACGTATTAAACACAACTTCGCCGATGGTTTCCCCTTTAAGTCCTAAATATGATCCTTCTGCAAAAGTTCCGTCCTGCAGGTAAAGAACCGCTTTTCCTTTCATTTTATATAAACTCCCTGTCTATAATAATTGTTTCTTCTTTTGACCGACCCATGGATATTATTGAAACCCGGGCTCCGCTGAGCTTTTCTATCCTTTTTATGAATTTCCCGGCATTTTCCGGAAGTTTTTTAAATTCACCTATTGTCCGGGTAGAGGCTTTCCATCCCGGAAGAGTTTCATAAACCGGCTGCGCATTCTCCTGCACTTGCCTGGACATGGGAAACTCCTTTATTTCCCTGCCTGAAACTTTATAGGCGGTACATATTTTTATTTCATCCAGGCCATCCAGAACATCTATCTTTGTAAGCGCCAGTTTGCGGGCCCCGTTTACTCTTACCGCCATTCTCAGCTGAACCATGTCCAGCCATCCTATGCGGCGCGGCCTGCCGGTGGTAGCCCCGAACTCCCCTCCTTTAGAACGTAAATGTTCCTGGAGTTCTCCCTCTATTTCAGTGGGAAAGGGCCCCAGACCCACCCGGGTTGTATAAGCTTTAGTTATACCTAAAACGCTATGCAGCTTTCCGGGCGGAAAACCGGCCCCTACGCAGGCTCCCCCGGAAATCGGATTTGAAGAAGTCACAAAAGGAAAAGTGCCGAAATCACAATCCAGCATTGTTCCCTGGGCTCCTTCAAAAAGAATATTTTTTCCATCTCTTTCTTCATTGCTTAAAAGAAGAGAACCGTCCACACCCAATTCTTTTATTCTGCTTAAATTCTTTTTTCTTTCATCTATAATCTGATTTTTAAGCTTTTCGGTAGAAGTGAATTTTTCTATATACACCTTCTTGCCCCGCAGGTTTCTTTCCAGAAGTTTGTGAAAGGTGGAATCCTCCAGATAATCCGCAAGTCTTATGCCTATTCTGGCATATTTATCGCTATATGCCGGACCGATTCCTTTTTTGGTAGTTCCCACCCGGGTTTTAAGTTTTTCCATATATGCCTCGCGATAGCGGTGGTAAGGAAAAATAAGATGGCAGTTGAGGGAGATAAAAAGGCGATCCCGAAAATCTATTCCTTTCTTCTCCAGGAATTCTATTTCTTTAACCAGGGCGGTGGGATCTATAACCACACCGTTTCCTATAAGGCACTTCTTTTCGGGGTAAAGTATGCCCGCGGGAACAAGATGGAGAACATATGTCTTATTGTCAAAAACAATTGTATGCCCGGCATTGTTCCCCCCCTGAAACCTGACAATCCAGTCAGCCCAGGAGGAAAGTATATGGGTAAGCTTTCCCTTGCCTTCATCCCCCCACTGCATTCCTACAATTGCAAGCGAAGGCATAATTAAAGAATCCCCAGTCGACGGTATATTTCGTCTATGTTTTTAAGGTAATTCCGAGGGTCAAGCGCTTCAGCGGCCTCTTCCGGGGTCACAGAGGTCTCCTTTACAAGTATTTCTTTTATTTCGTTTTTTGTTTTTTCCTGCATAAATATTTTTTGAGACAGTCTGTATGCTTTTTCCCTTTCGGTTTTTTTATCCAGCAGAAGCTTTAATACGGCCGAAGAATAAAGCCTGGCTCCGGCCCGTTCCAGGTTGTTTTTAATATTTTCTTCATGCACTGTCAAATTTTTCAGGACAAACAATAACTTATCAAGTATGTAGCAACAGAGTGAGCTTGAATCCTGCAGCATAATCCTTTCATTCGAGGAGTGCGAAATATCTCTTTCATTCCAGAGCGTAATATTGGAAAAACCCGTCTGTACATAAGAAGCAGTAAGCCGGGCAAGCCCGGACATACGCTCGCACAATATGGGGTTTTTCTTGTGCGGCATAGCCGAAGAACCGGTCTGGGTAGAAGAAAAAGGCTCGGAAGCCTCTTTAATAAAGTCCTGGGTAAGAAGCCGGATTTCTGTGGATATCTCCCCGGCCATGGAACTTATAGTGGCCATAAGAAAAAGATATTCAGCAAATATGTCCCGGGCTATAACCTGAGAAGCAACCGGAGCCGCATTCAACCCTAGAAAGGCCAGGGACTTTTTTTCTTCTTCCGGAGTAACAAGAGAATAAGAGCCCACCGCTCCGCTTATTTTTCCCACCAGTATCCGTTTTGAATATTCCTCTATTCTCTCTAAATTTCTGCAGGCAAAAGAATACCACCTGGCAATTTTCAATCCCATGGTAAGGGGCTCGGCTATCTGGCCGTGAGTCCTTCCGCACATTATAAGATCTTTATGCTGTAGAGCTTTTTCTTTAAGAGCTTCTTTTACCAGCTTTAATTTATTTTCGGTCAGTTCAATAGAATCTTTTACCTGAAGGATCCTTGCCGTATCCATTACGTCGGATGAGGTAAGCCCGCTGTGAATGGAAGCCGCTTCCGGCCCTATTCTCTCCTGCAGTATGCTGAGAAAGGCATTTAGTTCGTGGCCGCTTATCTCTTCTTTTTTTCTTATTTCTTCCGGTTCTATTTCCTGCTCAAGCACCGCCGAGGCCAGTTTATTCCGGCCGCGGGCTTTTAATACGGCTGCTTCAACTTCCAGCCATTTTCGGTAATAATTCTTTTCGCTACATAAGTTTTTCATTTCCTCAGTAAAATACCTGTCTATCATAACTACCTCTCTTTTTTGCTTTTTTCCTCTATAACTTTCTTCAAGGCCTTAGGATAAAGCCTGTGTTCCTCTTCTAAAACCCGGGCGGCAAGCTCTTCTGCTTTTTCTCCTTTTTTAACCGGCACTTTTTTTTGCATTATAACAGGGCCGGTGTCATAATTTTCATCTACAAAGTGCACTGTGCAGCCTGATATTTTCTCACCAGCTTTTATAACTTCGCGATGTACCCTCATGCCGTACATACCCTTTCCCCCGAACTTAGGCAGAAGAGCGGGATGTATATTTAAAATTCTGTTTCTGTATTCGTTTACTATATTGTTCCCCAGCTTGCTTAAAAAACCCGCCAGGCATATTATGTCAATATTTCTTTTTTTTACCCGGCGCAAAATTTCCTCGGAATACTCTTGCTCCCCGGAAAAATCCGCAGGCCGCAGACACAGGGATTCTATACCGGCTTTTTTGGCTCTGACCAGAGCATAGGCGTTCTTCTTGCTGGATAAAACAAGTTTTATTTCACCGGGCACGAAACCGGAATTGCATGAATCTATCAGCGCTTGAAGATTTGAACCGCTGCCGGAAACAAAGACAGCAATATTTGTCATATAACAGTGCCTATAATACTCCCGCCGGTAGAATCAGCTATGCCAAAAGCCTCTTTTTCTCCGGCCAGAGCAAGCATTCCCCATCCGCAGTTGAAAACTTCAAGCATCTGCTTTTTATCCACCCCTTTTAAATGGATTTTTTTAAAAACAGAGGAAAATTCATTTATATTTAACTTGCTCTCTTTGTTTTCACCCAGAAGCCTTTTAAGGGCCCGCACCAGCCCTCCCCCGGTTACATGGGCCAGATTTTTTATTCCGGGAGGAGATTCAATAAGCCCGGAGTATATTAAAGTGGGAGCAAGAAGTTCTTCTCCAAGCTCTTTTATTTCTCCCGGTGAAAATATCTTTCTTACAAGGGAAAAGCCGTTGGAATGCACCCCCGATGAAGGATATCCTATTATCCGGTCCCCGCTTTTAACTTCATCAGTTGAATATCTTTTTTCAATTTTGCCTACAGCAAAACCCGCCAGGTCATATTCTCCTCCCTCATACATCCCGGGCATTTCGGCAGTTTCACCCCCTAAAAGAACACAGCCTGCCTGTTTCACTCCCCGGCTTATTCCATCCATTATCCGGGAAAAAAGGTTTTCTTCCAGCTTTCCGCAGGAAAAATAATCAAGAAAAAAGAGAGGCCTGGCGCCGCCGGCTATAAGGTCGTTTACGCTCATTGCCACCAGGTCGATTCCTATGCCGGAATGATTGTCCAGCATGCACGCAAGCTTAATCTTTGTCCCCACCCCGTCGCATGTGGCGGCAATATCAGTTCCATTTAGCCGGTAAACTCCCGCATAGCCTCCTATGGAAGGATATTTTTTTTTGAGGCTTTCGACCAGACCTTCAGCTTTATCTATGTCAACTCCGCTTTCCCTGTAAAGATTCATTTAATATATTCTCCCATTTCATCTATTATTTCTTTAAGTTCAGGAGTATCAAACCATTTTTTTGATGTGAGGCTGTTTGTAAAGGCCATGTACACCTGTGATAATAGTTCATTAAACCTTTCCGGAGCCGGGGGAGGGGAAACACTTACATTTTCCTTCCAGTCCGGGCCGTATTTTTTCTTGGCGTCGCTGACAATCTCATGCCACTCGGTATTCCGGTAATACATCCGGGCAAGCTCTTTGCTCACAGGTATTCCTTCATAAGTAAACCGGCATTCGTCCGGGGTGCCTATTACATCCACCACAACCGGATTTCTGTTTTCATCATAAGCCATTTCAATTTTTCCGTCGCAGTTTTCCAGGCCCATTCTTTTTGCTTCTCTGCTTATAATTGAGTTAACCTTTTGAAGTGTTGATTTTAACTCTTCAATCTCAGCCGGGCTGAGAGCAGCCATATCCCGGGCCTCCTGCCAGCTTATATAGCGGTCCGAAGACTCCAGTTTAGTGGAAACATCCATAAAAGGCTCCGGAAGAGTGCTGCCGGGAAGAGGCTTTTCGGTCAGTCCCATTTGCGAAGGTTTTATATCTCCTCTTTCCAGCCTTCTGAAAACACTTGATCCGGCAGGAAGCATATTTCGATATATAACTTCAAGGGGTATAAGAAAGTTTGACTCTTCATTTTTATACATGCTGTAATCATATTTCTTAGCCTTGAGCTCCGGCTTTACTACCCGGTAAATATTTACTTCCATTTCATCAACGGGTTCCTGTAATTCTGAAAGCTGAACCCGCTTGCCGCCGGAAACCACTCCCAGGTAGTGGGTCTTAATACCCTCCTGACGGAGTTTATCAAAAAACCAGGCGCCTATTATGCAAAGGGCCTTGCCTTTATTTTTTATGTCCTGGTTCATATCCCCCCAGTCAAATACCGAATACCTGTCGGAAAACACAAATCTGCCGGTGCCGCTTTTATTTTTTTCAGGCTTATTGATAAGCTTTAAATCTTTTACACTTCCCATTATTTTACCTCCAAGTCTGCTTTTTCTAATTTTTCAGCATTCTCTTTATGGTATTGATCAATTTTTTCAGCTACAGCCGGATTTCCCAGTGATATGATTTTGGCCGAGGCAAGCGCGCACTGCTCTGCGCCCAGAACGGTAAGCGGGGCAACTCCGGAGGGCATCCTTAAAGATGAGAGTATATCCATTCCGGCAAACTTATCGGATACGGGAGGTGAGGCTATGACCGGTTTTGAAGTCAATCCGTCAACCATTCCGCTTAAAGCGTTACTTCTGCCGGCAACTGTTATGAACACGCATTTTTGCTCTGAATATTCATTTAAAATTTTCAATACCTTTTTCGCCGTCTTATGCGCCGAAGCCACCCTCATTTCGCATTCTATGTCGAAAAACGAAAGCGTTTCAGCTATTTTATCGACATAGCTTTTATCTGAAAGGGAACCCATCATTATTACTGCTTTACACATCTCTTGATCTCCTTTTTTCCTATATCCCTGCGGTAGTGCATTCCTTTAAAATTTATCCTGCCTGCCGCTTTATACGCCTTTTTCGCTGCCTGATTAATATCCTCTCCCAGGGCCGCAATATTAATAACCCTCCCCCCGTTTGTATAAAATTTTTCTCCTTCCCGGCGAGTACCGGCATGAAAAAGAAAAACATCTTCGGGCAGAGAGCCTATTTCTATCGGAAAACCCTTGCTGTAAGTGCCGGGATAACCCCCGGAAGCAAGAACAAGATCCAGACAGCTGCCTTTTTTAAAGGAAAGATTTACATCCTTGCCCTCTTTTAAACGTAAAATGCTTTCCAGTAAATCGTTTTTCATCAGAGGAAGTACGGCCTGAGCTTCGGGATCCCCGAAACGCACATTAAACTCAAGCAAATAGGGCTCGCCTTCGCATATCATGAGGCCCAGGTACAGTATTCCCTCATAATGAATTTTTCTTTTAAGAAGGCCCTTTAAAGCCGGGTAGGCTATTTTCTCTTTTATTTTTTTCATCAGGCCCTCATCGGCAATGGAGGCCGGAGCATAGGCGCCCATTCCCCCGGTATTGGGACCTTTACCTCCTTCAAAGACCGGCTTATGGTCCTGGGAAGGAATAAAAAAAGCCATGTTATCACCGGAAACCATGAGCAGAACCGAAACTTCTTCCCCCTTCAGCTTTTCTTCAACAAGCAGTTTAAGTCCCGCCCCGCCTTTTGTTTTTTTAATCATAAAATCCTGAACAGTAGCGCGGGCTTCCTCCCTGCCGGAGGGAAGGACAACTCCTTTGCCCCCGCAGAGCCCGTCCGCCTTTATTACAATATCCTTCTTTTGGGTAACATATTTCAACGCCCTCTCCGGGTCTTTAAATGATTTATACTCCGCGGTGGGGATATCATTTTCCCGCATGAACTCTTTTGCATATATTTTTGAGCTCTCAAGCAGGGCCCCTTTTTTGCAGGGTCCGTAAACAAGAGCTTTTTTTCCGATAAAATAATCTTTTATGCCGGCGGCAAGCTGCGCCTCCGGGCCGACTATTATCAATTCAATATTTTTTTCGTTCGCGAACTTTTCTATGCTCTTAAAATCAGAAGGAGAAATATCATAAACACAGGCGTCCCGGGCTATTCCTCCGTTGCCGGGAATACAGAATATTTCCCCTGCCCGGGGCGAAGACTTCAGCTGATTTACAATGGCGTGTTCGCGGCCTCCGGAACCTATTACCAGAATATTCATTTTAACTTTTCCTTTCTTTTTATGGGATAATCTCCGTTAAAACAGGACAGGCAGTACTGCCTGGAACCGGCCGCACGCAGCATTCCCTCCAGGGAAAGATAATAAAGACTGTCCACTTTGATATGCTCTTTTATGCGCTCAATTGACAGGCGGTTTACTATAAGCTCCTGCTCGGTGGGAGTATCTATGCCGAAATAACAGGATCTTCTTACCGGAGGTGATGCTATAAGAAAATGAACTTCCTTTGCCCCGGCCTCCCTGATCATTCCCACCAGCTTGCGGGAAGTAGTGCCCCTGACTATGGAATCATCAATAACTATAACTCTTTTTCCTTTTAGGGCCTCCCGCACGGGAGTAAGCTTAATTTTTACCCTGAGATCCCTTATTCTCTGGTGGGGCTCGATAAAAGTCCGTCCTATATAATGATTTCTTATAAGCCCCTGGCCCAGAGGTATCCCGCTTTCCCTGCTGTAGCCTATGGCCTGCATATTGGCAGAATCGGGAACCGGCATAACCATATCCGCATCTATTTTATTTTCTCTGGCCAGTTCCCTGCCCATATTAATCCTGCAGGTGTAAACGCTGCGGGAAAAAACATATGAATCCGGCCGGGCAAAATAAACAAGCTCAAAAATACAGGGCCTGTACTTCTTTTTTTTAAGATAAATGCTTCTTGAACCGGCGGAATCAATAACAAATATCTCTCCAGGCTTTATATCTCTTTCATATTCGGCGTCAACTATTTCAAAGGCACAGCTTTCGGAGGATATAAAAATGCTGCCGTCTTTTCTTCCTAAGGAAAGCGGGCGAAAACCAAAAGCGTCCCGAGCAGCTATCATCTTGCCGGGAAGAAAAAGAATAATAGAAAAAGAACCTTCCAGCCGGTTGAGAACTTTTCTCAGCCTTTCCTCCCAGCTTCCTTTTTCCCGCACAAGCATCTTAAGTACCAGCTCGCTGTCAGTGCAGGTGGAAAAAATCACTCCTTCTTCTTCAAGTTTCCTTTTCCATCTGGCGGCAGTGGGAATATTACCGTTGTGGGATATTGCAATAGGAGAATTCATATAGGTCGCGGTAAGGGGCTGGGTATTTTCAAACGAGGATCTGCCCGAGGTGGAATAACGCACATGACCTATGGCGCTGTCTCCTTTGAGCTTATCAAGAGAAGCCGGAGTAAAAACATCATTTACAAGGCCCTCTCCTCTTTTTATGCAGAACCGTCCCTTATCAGATGAAACTATTCCCGCTCCTTCCTGGCCCCTGTGCTGCAGTGAATAAAGTCCCAGATAAACCGCGTCCGCAGCATTGGGACTCTGCCACACACCGAAAATTCCGCAATACTCTTTAAGCATTTTTTACCATATTTTTATATACTCCCAGTCCCGGAGGGACTCCTTCTGCTCCTGCCATATCCGGATGCTGCTGAAAATAAAGAAACCTTTCCGGATGAGGCAT
>JBNJFW010000011.1:0-17452 GCA_051747165.1 Elusimicrobiota bacterium
CCGGAGAAACCCGGGGCCGTCTTTCTGTTTCCCGCTCCGGCAAGACCCTTTCAGGCTCTTCTCTTTCAATTTCAGGGCGGGCCTCTCTGACAGGTACGCCGGCAACCATTTCCTCCGCCTCTACCGGCAGGTCTCTGCGCTCTGCCTCATTGGCAGGCAGCGATGGTTCAAGCACATCTTCTTCACCTGGCATCCTGTCGGGTATTCTCTCCCTGTCCTCGGGAAAAGTGCTTAGCGAAACCTCAACCCATTCTTCTTCTTTTATGGAAGGCCGGTGGCCCGGCAGAAGAATTAAAATTATAATATGAACAGCCGCTGATATTAAAAGGCTCTTCCTGAAACTCATGCTCTCAGCGCAGCGGCTCGGTGGCTATCGCCAGTTCGCTTATTCCACTCTGCCGGGCAGTATCCAGAGCCCGGACAACCATTCCGTGCGGAACATTTTCATCGGCACGTATAATAAGCAGGGAATACTCCTCCCGGGCAAAAGTTTTCACCAGCTTTTCTTCCAGCTCATCAAAAGTTACAACTTCCTCATTTAAAAGAAGTGTTCTTTCCCGGGTTACGGTAAGCACCTGTTCATGCCTGTCTATATCCTCGGCGGTTGCCGCGCGCGGCAGCTGAATGTCCACCCCCGGCTCTAAAACAAAAGCCGAAGTCAGCATGAAAAATATGAGTAATAGAAAAACTACATCAGCCATAGGAGCCATTACCCCGAACAATCCCCGGCTTTCAGATTTTTGTCTGAACCGGTCAAACATTTTTTACCTTCTTTTCTTTCTCCATCTCTTCAATAAGATTATATGAGGCTTTTTCTACCTCCAGAAGAATTCGCTCTGCCCGGTGGGAAAAATAGTAATAGAAGATAAGAGCGGGGATGGCTATTATCAGCCCGGTTGCGGTTGTGGTCAAAGCCTCGGCTATGCCCCCCGCTACAATAGCAGGTGAAGTAGTTCCGGCTTCGGCTATAGAGCGAAAAGCCCTTATCATTCCGAAAACTGTACCCGTGAAGCCTATGAGAGTCGCCACTCCGGCTATAGTATTTAGCACGGGAAGATGCTTTTTCAGCCTGGGGACTTCTATAAGTGCCTCCCTTTCAAAAGATTCCTCTACCACTTTCTTATTTTCACCAAACTTTTCAAGCCCGGCCTTGAGTATTGCCGCAATGGGCCCGCTTACCTTATCGCAAAAAGCAACAGCGGCTTCGGGGCCGTGAGAACGGAGCTTGTCCTTAACTCCTGTAATAAGCGCCTCTTCATCCACCTCCGCTTTTTTAAAATACAAAAAGCGGTCTATTATTATGGCCAGTGTAAGCACTGAAGCCACCAGAAGCGGGTACATCATTATTCCGCCGTCTAAAACAAATTGAAACATATCTAACCTCCGTTTATTTTCCTACCGGGAAATTTATTCCTCCTATTACATAAAACCTTCTTCCCTGGATGGGAAAAGAAGCCCTCCTTCTTATGTTTTCCTTAAGTATATTATCTGCTCCGAATCTAAAAAAAATACCGTTTGCAAACTGAACCTCCCCTCCCGCATTGAGCTCCAGCACATCCTCATCACTGGATTTTTCTCTGCCCTCGCCTGACTCCCATATTTCTTTTTCATCAGTATAATTCAACTCAGTGGAAAAAGAAAGCAGCGTATCTCCTGTCTGCCACTGCGGCTTGAAAGCCAAATTAAATTGGTTTGAGTAAAATGGAATCCGGGGACGAGAGCGCCTGAAAATAAATCCCGCATAAAAAGGCTTTCTTTTGATACCCAGAGATAATTCCGAGAGCTCCGGCTCAAAACTCAAGTTGAGGGGATTATATATGCCCTCATCATTTTTAACATAAACAATTTTATTTTCAATATTCTCGCGTGAAAATTTAACTTCCGCACTGCCTAAGCCCTTCATATCACGATAAAGGGCTATACCGTACTTATCTGATTTTTCATTTTTCAACAATCCATCAAAAGCAAGGGCATTGGATTTCTGCAGCCTTTCATACAAAGAAAACTCTCTCAATCCGCTTTTATAATAAAGTCTGTATCCCCCGCCGGGCATGTCACCGGATATATTTCCTTTATACTCAAACTCCCCCTCCGAAACAAAAGACCCCTGCAAGGAAAATGAAAAATCTCTGAATATGCGGCTGTCATAAATTAAAGACAGCCGGGAGAAGCTTAGTTTTTTTTCATCATTTCCGCTCTCCTGTACAGAAGCTTTAACACCCAAGGTGTGGTAATAAGCTATATCCTTGCTTAAACTTAAACTCGCGCCTGAATCAACATAGTTCATGCCTTCACTCCTGGCCGGAGTTATATAGGCTTGGGGCTTAAAACTCATATTTCCCAGGGAAAGAGCTCCTAAAAGCTTTAGCTTATAAACTTCCCTTTCAATAAGCCCTTCATCAACCATGCCCCTTAAAATTGCATGAATTTTAAAATCCCTGAAACTAAAACCTGTGCCGGCATATCCGCTCATGCTGCTCAAAGAATCAAAGCGGCTATAGGGATATTTATGCTCCCCGCTGAAGCGCCAGTTAAGCTCCCACGGATCCAGCAAAAGAGAATGGGAAACCCTTAAAAGATATTCCTCATAACTTCCCACTCCCGCATGCAGCTGAAGGCCTTCCGAGGGAAGCATAACTTCGCGAGGGGAGGCTTTTTCAAAAACATCTCCCGAATAAGCATCCAGAAAAGCCGATTTATCCAGAAAGGGAAAAAGAAGCGGGTCTTTTTTTTCCAATCCTTCAAATATTGACATATCCTCACCCCATATATACACATCACCTAAATCAAGGGGGTTTTCAGGAGCCGGAAAAAGGGGCCGGGTAAAAAGAAACAGTGAAATCAGAAATAAAAAAGAAGCCTTCATTTCTTATTCTTCAATTTCCTGAATCATCGAACGGGCTTTTTCGCTCCACTCGCTTTGCGGATAATCGCTTATCACCTTGCGATAATTAGTCAGCGCATTTTCATAGTCGCCTTTTAACTGAGAAGACCTCGCAGCCATATAGCGCGCTTCGGCAGCGATTTCGCGAAAATCTTCGTATGAATAAGTAACCTTAAGATATTCTACAGCCGCCTGGGAGAATTCGTTTTTCTGGAAAAAAATATCACCTATGCGTTTCTGGGCTCTTGCTCCAACTGAACCCCTTGAAATATCAACCACTTGTTTAAATTTTTCTAAAGCTTCATCGTATGCCCCGTCTCTCTGCAGACTGACCGCCTCATCATAAATAATCTCAGCCGCGGCGGAAGAGGAGGGATATTCATTTTTAACTCTTTCCATATACCTGCGGGACTCTTCTTCTTCTCCCAGCTGACGGTAGGACTTTCCTATATTATACAGCGCGCGGGCAGCAAAAGCCGAATCTTCAAAGCTTTCAACCACCGATAAATAAGCATCTATTGCTTCGCGGAGCTTGTTCATCTCAAAATAGATATCTCCTATTCTGAAATACACTTCATCAATAATCTCAAAATCTTCGAAATTTTCAGCCAGACGCTTAAACTCCGAAAGAGCGCGGTCATAATTCTCCATTCTGTAATGACTGAAAGCTATCCAGTATATCGCTTCCGGCTTTTTTTCCTCGCTGGGTCCGGAATTAAGAAAATTTTCATACACCCTGACGGCTTCTTCCCAGTTTTTTTCCTGAAAATAAAAACTGCCCATTCTGAAATACACATCGGGAGCCAGCTCCGAATCCGGATACTCACTCAAAAATTCTTCATAAGCTTTTATAGCCTCTTCTTTTTTACCCATGGTATGCTTTGTCCAGGCCAGGTTGTAGTGCGCATACTTTGCCTCTTCAGTGTCCTTATAATACTCCATCACTTCCTCATAGCTTTTGAGAGCATTCTCATGATCTCCCTGGTTATAATAGGAATCACCTATTCTGAGCATGGCATCGGCAGCCCTTTCATGATTGGGATACTCATCATAGAGGGTCATAAAGCGCTCCCGGGCCCGGGCAAAATTCTCTTCCTTGAAATAACTCCACGCCTCATAATAAAGGGCCAGCGGAACATATTCACTGTCGGGGTATTTCTGTCTAAGTTCGCCCAGCTCCTCCCAGGCCTGCCGGTACTCCCCCGCCCTGTAATAAGTAAAACCTATTTGAAATTTAATTTCATCATTTTCCTCGAGTTGACGGTAAACGTCCACCGCTTCTTCATAATTTCGCAAAGCCATATGTGAATTGGCCATTCCGATAGCAGCCTTTTTTTTCATTTCCTCATCGGAGGTTCTGTTATATATCTCCTCATATTCATTCAGCGCCCGGGAAAAATCATCTTCCTCAAAAAGAGACTCGGCAGATCCCAGGCGGGCTCTTTCATCTACATCACTCTGGGGAAAATCCTGAGCCGTGCGAATAAATCTCCGCCGGGCGGCGGAATAATTGCCCTGCTCAAAAAAAGCCCGGGCTATTCTGTAATTAGCTTCAGGCTCCAGGTCATGCCCGGAATATTTTTGAATAAATTCCTCAAAAAGCTCCACCGCTTTATCGTACCGGCCAAGCTGATACATGCTCATAGCCTGCCAGTAAGCGCCCCGGGGGGCGTAATCCGAACGGGGATAAAGGCGCTCCAGATCCGCATATTCCTTTGCCGATCTTTCATAGTCGCCGTTATAATAATAACTGTGCCCTATGAGAAACTGGGCCGAGGCAACTTTATCCGACCGGGGATAATTCTGTATAAAAGAGCTGAAATCTCTGGCGGCCTGCAGATAATCTTCCGTCTTAAGCCGGCACCAGGCAAGGGAAAAAGAAGCATCTTCGGAATAAGGCGAATCGGGATAATCTGAAAGCAAGTTTCGGTACTCCCTTAAAGCCAGGCCGAAACTCTTTTCCTCATAGTATGAATTCCCCTTTTTAAGCCGGGCCCGGGCTTTTATATTCTCAGGAGTGCTTTCATCTTCCAGCAGGCCCTCCAGGGCACTGCGGGATTCTTCATAGCGGCCGGCCTGTATTCTTGCCGAGGCAATATTTAAAAGACTGCGGTGGTAAAACTCGCTTTTGGGGTATAAACGGCGAAGATTTTTAAAACTTTCTTCGGCTTTCTCATATTCGCCCGCCTCGACAAGCGCCAGTCCGCCGTAATAAAAAGCCTGCTCTCTTACTTCCTGCTCTTCTTCTTCCTCCCATATAGAGGAAAATAAATCCGCCGCCTGAGTATAATCACCCTTATAATAATAACTCATGGCAATTGACAGCCGGGCGTAAGGGGCATAGGCGCTGTCGGAATAAGAACTTAGAAAGCGGCGGTATTTTTCAATTGCCGAAGAAAACTCATCCTGCATATAAAGGCTTTCGGCAAGAAAATAAGCCGCCTCTTGGGCCAGAGCATGGGAGCCGTATTTATTTAAAAACTCAGAATATTCGACCTCAGCCGCCTTGTAATTTTCCACGTAAAACAAACTGTCCGCCCTGTAAAGCTGGGCTTCACGAGCTTCTTGTGTACCCGGAAAAACTTCATAAATCTCCTTAAAAATCTCCACCGCTTTGCGGTATTCGCCCGCATTGTAATAGGATTTGGCCTTAAGCAGGTAGGCATCCCTTATTCTTGGGCCCTCCGAAAACTGTCTTATATATTTGTCAAAACTCTCCGCCGCCATAGTATAAAGTCCGTCTGAATAAAGATTCCACGAAAGGGCAAACAACTCCCTTGAAGACGCATCCTCGGAAGGAAGAGAATAAGCCTTAAAAGAGGAAACCAGGCATAAGGCCCCGATTAAAATAAATTTTTGGATTTTATTTTTCATTTTCTATATATTCCTTAAGAAATCTGCCGGTATGGCTTTCTTTGCATTTTAATAGTTTTAAAGGACTTCCGCAAGCTACCACCTCTCCTCCGCCGTCCCCGCCTTCAGGTCCCATATCTATAATCCAGTCCGCATTCTTTATCACATCCATATTATGTTCTATAACCACCACTGTATTTCCTCTGTCCGTAAGCCGGTGCAAAACATTTAAAAGAGCCCTTATATCCTCCGGATGAAGCCCGGTAGTGGGCTCATCAAGAATGTAAAGAGTGTCCCCTGAAGATTTTTTGGCCAGCTCCCTGGCAAGCTTTATTCTCTGCGCCTCCCCTCCGGAAAGAGTGGTGGAAGGCTGTCCCAGCTTTATATAACCCAATCCCACTTCATTTAAGGTTTTTAAAATTCTTTTAACCGAAGGTATTTTTGAAAAAAAGCCCAGGGCCTCCGAGACCGTCATTTCCAGGACATCGTGTATGTTTTTGCCCCTGTATTTAACCTCCAGGGTGGAATCCGTAAACTTTCTGCCCTCACAGGCAGAGCACTTCACATATATATCGGGCAGAAAATGCATTTCCTTTTTTATCCAGCCCTGTCCGGAGCACTTTCCGCATGTCCCCTCTGAAACGTTAAAGGAAAACCGCCCCTTGGAATATCCCCTTTCCCTGCTCAAAGGAAGACTCTCAAAAAGTTCTCTTAAAGGCGTAAAAACCTTTGTATACGTAGCCGGATTGGACCGGGGAGTTCTGCCTATGGGAGTCTGGTCAATATTTATTATCTTTTGAATTTTTTCCGCTCCCATTATGGAATCGTGCTCTCCGGGGTCTGTATCCGCATAGCTGAAAATTCTTTTTTTAAGCCCCTTATACAATATCTCTTCCACCAGGGTGCTTTTTCCCGAACCCGAAACTCCCGTAACGCAGTTAAAAAGCTTCAACTTAAAATCAGCATCGACGTTTTTTAAATTAAACTGTCTGCAGCCTTTAACTTTTACGCTACCCTTATTCGGCCTTCTTCTTTTAGAGGGAAGGGGGACCTTTTTTCTGCCGGAATAATACTTGGCAGTAAGCGACTGTGACCTTCTAAAGCTGCTTTTTTCTCCGGCATAAACCAGCTTTCCGCCTCCCACCCCGGCGCCGGGGCCCAGGTCAACAACATAATCCGCTGCATCTATAGTCATCGAATCATGCTCCACCACTATTAAGGTATTTCCTATTTTCTTTAAATCGCTAAGAGAGTTTAAAAGCCTTTTTGTATCCCTGGCGTGAAGACCGACCGTGGGCTCATCCAGGATATATACTACGCCCACCAGAGAAGATCCTATCTGAGTAGCCAGTCTTATTCTTTCCGCTTCGCCCGAAGACAAGGTGTTTGCCTTACGCTCAAGCGAAACATAATCCACTCCCACATCTATTAAAAAACCCAGCCGGGAGCGAATTTCAGTTATTATCTTCCCCGCCATTTCCGCCCTGTCCTTGTCCAGCTTCATTTTTTCAAATAAATTCAAAAGCTTTTTTACCGGAATGGATGTCATCTCGGAGATGTTTTTGCCCTTTATAAGAACCGCCAGGGACTTTTTATTAAGCCTCTTGCCCCGGCAGTCCGGGCACTCCATCTCCCTCATATACAAAGACTGTATTTTCTCTCTCACATAAGAGGACTCCGTCTGCAGATGCCTTCTTTCAAGCTCCTCGGCTACTCCCTCAAAACGCGCCTCTTTAACATAAGTCCTGCCGCCCCTGCTCAGCGTAAAGCGAAAACTCCTGCTGCTGCCGTAAAGAATAATATTCTTAATATCATCATTTAATTCCTCAAAAGGGGTGTCCAGGCTGAAACCCAGTTCAGAAGCTATTTTTTGCAGCATCTGCTTTTTATACCTTCTGGCCGCTCCCTTCCACCTCTGCCTTCTGGTAGTGACAGGGTCAGCCCAGGGCTTAAGGGCACCCTGATTTATGGAAAGACTCTTGTCCGGAACCGCAAGCTCGGGATCGACTTTAACCCTGACTCCCAGCCCCGAGCACGAAGGACAGGCTCCATAGGGAGAATTAAAAGAAAAGTTTCTGGGCTCAAAAGTTCCGGCGCTTATACCGCAAAATGCGCAGGCGTAATGAGTTGAAAACATTTCTTTTCTCCCGTCCCCGTATTCAATCTCCACATTTCCCTCTGCTTTTTTCAGGGCTATTTCCACAGAATCGGTTATCCTCTCCATATTCGAACTGCTTCCCGTAGCATCAAGCTCGTCCACCAGTATGCTTATATCATGCTTTTTTCTGCCGTCAAGAGAGATATCCTCTTCAAGGGAATAAATTTTTCCGTCAATTTTTACGCTTATAAAGCCTTCGGCCGCAAGCCGGTTTAAAAGCTGGCGATATTTACCTTTCTTTCCTCTGACTACGGGAGCAAGTATTTTTATGCTTTCCCCGGCAGCCGAATCCGCCGCCTGCCTTACTATCTCGCTCTCGGAACTGGCCTGTATTTTCCTTCCGCATGAATAACAGTGGGGAATCCCGGCCCGGGCAAAAAGAAGGCGCAGATAATCATAAATTTCGGTAAGAGTTCCCACCGTAGACCTGGGATTATAGCCCGGCCCTTTCTGCTCTATGGCCACAGCCGGAGGAATACCCGTAATGGTATCCACCCGCGGCTTTTTTAAATCTCCCAGAAACTGTCTTGCATAAGCCGAGAGAGACTCTACATACCTTCTCCTTCCCTCGGCATAAACAGTGTCAAAAGCCAAAGAGGACTTACCCGAACCCGACACACCCGTAACCACTATAAACTTATCCCTGGGCAAATCCACGCTGATGTTTTTAAGATTATGTTCCCGGGCCCCTCTTATGCTTATAGTTTTATTCATATCAGAGTGTCCCTTCTAAACCGGGGGGACTTTTGGGGATGGTCTATATTATAATGCAGCCCGCGGCTCTCTTTTCTCTTCATGGCGCTTTTTATTATAATAGACGATACCGTCACCAGATTTCGCATCTCCAGAATAGAAGGGGTTATAAGGTAATTCCAGTAATAATGATTGACTTCCCTCTCTATTAACTTAAGCCTTTTTAAAGCCTCTTTCAGACGGTAATCCGATCTCACTATGCCCACATAATTCCACATGAGCAGCCTCAGCGAATGCCAGTTCTGCTCAATAAAAACCTTTTCCCTCGGAAACCGGTCTCCGGTGTACTTCCAGGACGGAAAACCCTCTATATCCCATTTAGAAAATTTTTGTTTAACAGACAACGCGGCTTCCCTGGCAAACACAAGAGCTTCCAGGAGGGAATTAGAAGCCAGGCGGTTAGCCCCGTGCAGCCCGGTGTGAGAGACTTCTCCCACCGCCAGCAGCCCATCTATAGAAGTAAGGGCCCGGTGGTCAACATGCACTCCCCCGCATGAATAATGCGCAGCAGGCACAACAGGTATATCCTGCCTGGTTATATCTATTCCCAGCTCAAGCAAGCGGGAATAAATTGTAGGAAACCTCTTTTTAATGAAATCACTCTTTTTTTGGCTGTGGATATCCAGAAAAACATGCTTCACGCCCTCTTTCTTCATCTGGCTGTCTATAGCCCTTGCTACAATATCCCTGGGGGCAAGCTCCGCTCTGCTGTCATAATCCTTCATAAAAGCCCTCCCTTCATGATTTCTCAAGACAGCTCCCTCGCCCCGCATAGCTTCGGTAATAAGAAAAGAATCCTCCGCCGAAGAATACAGGCAAGTGGGATGAAACTGAATAAATTCCATATTGGATATGGAACAGCCGGCCCTCCTGGCCATGGCCACTCCGTCACCCGTGGCGATATCCGGATTAGTAGTATAAAGATAAGCCTTCCCATTGCCGCCCGTGGCCAGAATAACGGCCCGGGCCAAAAAAAGTTTTACCTTAAGGCTTTTATTATCTAAAATATAGGCCCCTATACATCTGCCATCTTTAACATTTAAATCAATGGCCGTATGATGGGAAAATGTCCGCATGGAATCTTTTCTTTTAGCTGACGCCAGAAGCTTATTAACAAGTTCCCTGCCCGTCTTATCATGATGATGGAGTATCCTTCTTCTGGAATGGCCGCCTTCCCTTCCCAGCACCGGCGAGTCATTTCCGCCGCTAAACTCCACGCCCCATCTTTTCAGGTCCTTTATCCCTTCGGGTCCTCCCTCGATAACCTTTCTGACAACATCCTTTCTGCACAAGCCGTCTCCGGCTTCAAGTGTGTCCTTGATATGCCTCTCAAAAGAATCCTCCGCGGCGGTAACGCAGGCTATACCCCCCTGGGCCCTGTCGGAAGAAGACTCATTTAGAGAGGATTTGGCCACCAGATTTACGGATATGCCCTTATCCATGTAAAGCGCCGCTGAAAGTCCCGCTACACCGCTGCCTATGATAAGGCAATCGCTTTTTTCAACAAGGGCGCTCATCAGCCTATATTCAACATTCTCCTTAAAGCCAGCGAAGCTTTTTTTATAACATCTTCATCCAGCTCAACTTCTCCCTTAAGGTTTTCAAGCGAATAAAGAACTTTCTCCAGATTCATTTTTTTCATATTAGGGCATACTATGGAGCCCGCGGCGGGTATGAATTGTCTGTCGGGAAATTTTTTCTTCAATCCGTAAATGAGCCCCTCTTCCGTGCCCACTATAAACTCACCGCTCTTATCCTCAAGCGGGGTATTAAACATCCCCGAGGTGGAAACCACATAATCCGCAAGCTCAAGCACATCCGCCCTGCATTCGGGATGGGCCATAAGGGGGGCCCCGGGATGCGCTTCCATGGTCTTCTTAACCTCTTGAGCTCTTATGGAATCATGAACAGGGCAAAAACCCTCCCAGGCAATAATTTCTTTATCTGTTTTTCCTCTTACATAAGAGGCCAGATTTCTGTCCGGAGAAAAAATTACCTTATCTTCGCTAAGTGAATTTACAACCTTTACGCAGTTTGAAGAAGTGCAGCATACATCGCTTTCCGCCTTGACCTGCGCCGATGTATTCACATAACTTACCGCAACAGCCTCCCGATACTCTTCTTTAAACTCCCTGAGCTCCCGGGCGCTTATCATATCCGCCATAGGGCAGGTAGCATCTTCAGCCGGATTAAGAACCTTTTTATCGGGGGAGAGAATCTTTGCCGTTTCCGCCATAAAGTCAACCCCGCAAAAGACTATAACTTCCGCCTCCGTTGAAGCGGCCTTGCGGGAAAGCCCCAGCGAATCCCCGGTAAAATCAGCTATATCCTGTATTTCCGGCAGCTGATAGTTATGAGCAAGAATCACCGCCCCCCTCTCCTCTTTCAGCTTTTTTATATGTTGTTTAATATCTTCTTTAGTATTCATTTTAAATTTACAGGAATATTATCAATAAGCCGCGCTCTGTTCATTTTCACCGCCGCTGCTATGACAAAACTATCCTTTATCTCCTTAATCGGGTACAATTTCCCGGAATGAAAAATACCCGCATAATCAATTTCCGCCTTCGGAATATTCTTCTTTATATATTCCCAAACCTCACGCGATATTTTACTTCCGTCTCTTTCTCCTTCTTCCGCCATCCTCTTTCCTCTTAACAGCGCCTTATAAATAAACCCGGCTTCTTTTCTTTCCCTTTCCCCCAGATAAGAGTTTCTGGAAGAAACCGCCAGGCCGTTTTCTTCTCTAAGGGTGGGAAGAGGGACAATATCCACTCCCATCTTTAAATCCTCATTCATTTTCTCTATAACCCTTAGCTGCTGATAATCCTTCAGTCCGAAATATGCCCTGTCAGGGCAGACAATATTAAAAAGCTTTGCCACAACCGTGGCCACCGCCTCAAAATGACCCGGGCGGAATTCGCCGCACATATAAGAGGTAATTTCCCCCACTCTTATAGAAGTCAGCTCATCCTTTAAAATCATCTCCTTTGGATAAGGGTTAAAAACAGCATCCACCCCCAAATCCCTGCATAGACTTAAATCGGACTTTAAATCCCTGGGATAGGATTCATAATCCTCACCCGGCCCAAACTGGGAAGGATTCACAAATATGGAAACAACGCTAAAATCGTTTTCCTTCACCGCCTTTTCTATAAGCATTCCGTGGGCCTTATGAAGGGCTCCCATAGTAGGGACTAAACCTATACTATAAGACCTGAGGGCCTTATCTTTTGACCACTGCCTCATATCGGAAATTTTTTTAATCAGCTTCACCGCATCTTCTTCAAAATTCAGTAATCAGTAACTCTCATCCTCGGAGGGAAATTCAACACTCTTGACATCCCGGCTGTAATTGCTGACGGCCTCTTTTATAACATCCTCAAGGCGGGCATACCTTCTGACAAACTTGGGTTTAAAACTTAAATCCATTCCCAGTATATCATTTAAAACCATGATCTGACCGTCGCAGCGTTTTCCCGCCCCTATGCCTATTGTAGGAACTGACACCGCGGAGCTTATATCGCCGGCCACCTCTTCGGGGATACCTTCCAGCACAAGGCAAAAAACCCCGGCCTCCTCCAGAGCCCTGGCATCATCCACCAGGCGCCGGGCGTCTTTCTCTTCTCTGCCCTGGACGCGGTAACCCCCAAACTTATGCACGGACTGCGGGGTAAGCCCTATATGGCCCATAACCGCTATTCCCCTTTCAACCAGATATCTTACATCACCGGCAGCTACTCTGCCCCCCTCCAGCTTGACAGCTTCGGCCCCGCCTTCCTTAACCATCCTTCCGGCATTGATAAGAGTCTGCTCCCTGCTGACATTGAAACTCAAAAAAGGCATATCCGCCACCAGCAAAGACTCCGACCGGGCCCTGCTCACTGCCTTTAAATGATATATAATATCGTCAACAGTTACCGGAATGGTATTCTCATAACCCAGCTCTACCATACCCACAGAATCCCCCACCAGAATTATATCTATATCCAGCCCGGCTATAATCCGGGCCATGGAATAACTGTAGCAGGTCAGGGCACTTATCTTAAGCCCCTCTTCCTTCATCTTCTTTAATGTTGAAACTCTGATTTTTTTCATAAATTAAGATATAATACTTATAATAATACTTCTGATATTTTAATATATAATTACTTTAATTCAAGCAAGTCGAGATTGGGGCAAGCTTTTGCTGCTTTTTTCAAAGAGCTTTTTTTAATTAAAGAAATTATTTTATACCATAAAAGAAAAACCGATTTTTAAAATCAGCTAAGGAAATTTAATTTTGAAAAAAAGCAAAACAAATTTAACAGACGGAAACATATCGGCCCAGCTGGCAAAGCTGACATTGCCAATGATTCTGGGTATGCTGGGAATTATAGCATTCAACCTGACAGATACTTTTTTTGTGGGGCGCCTGGGTCCCGACCAGCTTGCCGCCCTGTCGTTTACTTTTCCGGTTGTCATGGTAGTTCAAAGCATTGCCCTCGGAATGGGGCTGGGAAGTTCTGTTCTTGCTTCCAGAGAGGCGGGGGGAGGCAATATTTACAAGCTCAGAAGGATTACCACCGACAGCCTGTTTCTGGGTATTATTATTATTCTTTTTATATCAGTTGCCGGAATTGCCACTGTGGATCCACTCTTTTCCGCATTGGGAGCCGAAGGAGCAGTACTGACCTATGTAAAGGAATATATGTCAATATGGTACCTGGGGGTAATAGCAGTAGTAATTCCCATGATAGGAAACAATATAATAAGGGCCATGGGAGATACAAAGACCCCCGGTCTTATAATGGGGTTTTCGGCTTTTATAAACATTCTTCTGGATCCCCTTCTGATATTCGGAATAGGACCCTTTCCCGCCATGGGCATAACAGGGGCGGCCCTGGCAACCGTCTTTGCCAGAAGTATTACTGCCGTAGTTTCCGTTTATATATTGTGGATAAGAGAAAGACTGTTTATTTTTAAAAAAGTGCCCCTGAAAGAGATAAGCGCTTCCTTCCGGGAAATACTCTTTATTGGCATACCCAATTCACTTACAAGAATCTCTTACCCTCTGGCCCAGGGGGTAATTGTCCGCCTGCTTGCCGGCTACGGCCCCTACGCTGTGGCCGGATTTGGAATTGCCACCCGGATAGAAAGATTCGCACTGGCACCCATTATGGCCTTAGGCAGCGTTTACGGCCCTTTCATGGGACAAAACCTCGGGGCGGAAAAATACAGCCGCATGAACAGCGGCCGAAAAATAAGTTCCCTTTTTTCCCTGGGAGCGGGACTGACCGCCGCCGCTGCGCTTTTTTTCGCAGCCCCTTATGCGGCCGGAATCTTTACCTCCGAGCCGGAAATTATCAGATACTCCACACTCTATATGCGCATTGTCCCTCTTTCCTACGGACTATGGGGCATATTTCAGCTGGCAACAGTAGCACTGAACGTCGTAAAAAAGCCCCTTCAGGCCTACGGCTGGACAATGCTTCAGCTTTTCGCCGTGGTGGTGCCTCTGGCCTTCGCCGGGTCTTACCTGGCGGGGGTTCCCGGGATATTTGCGGGCCTCTCCGCCTCCTATATGCTCTCCGGTATTTTAATCAGACTGCATATTAAAAAGCTGTTTTTTTCCTATTAAAAACATCCGCTCCCGACATTTTTAACTGCTTTTATTAATGGTAATGCTGCTCTGGGACATATTCAAATTAATTTGAATTTTTCAACAGATTAATTATAATACCACCATGCAAATCAAAGTAGAAAAAATTAGAGACATAAAACTTCCCGGCTATGCCCATATAGGGGATAGCGGAGCTGATTTACTCAATGCCGGCCAGGAAGACATAATAAAACCGGGAGAGAGAAAGCTTTTTCCCTCCGGAATAAAAGTCGCCGTTCCCGAAGGCTATGAAATTCAAATCCGCTCCAGAAGCGGCCTTGCTCTTAAAAAAGGGATTATGGTTCTAAACTCCCCCGGCACAATTGACGCCGGATACAGGGGGGAAATAGGAGTAATTCTTTTCAACACCTCTAAAGAAGAAGTACAAATAGACAAGGGAATGAAAATAGCGCAGGCCGTACTTCAAAAAGTTGAAAAAATAGAGTGGCAGGAGTGTCAAGAACTTCCCTCCACTACCCGAGGCGCGGGCGGCTTCGGCAGCACCGGCTGACATACATTTAGCTAAAATTTAAACTTATTCTATTTCAGGAAGAGCCGATATGGATTCCTTTATTTTTTCATCCGGGTATTCATATTCTTGAAGATTTCCGGAAAGATAGTCCCTGTAGGCCGAAAGGTCGAAAAAGCCGTGTCCAGAATAATTAAAAACTATGCATTTCTCTTCACCGGTCTGCTTGCACTTTTGCGCTTCGTCTATAGCTGCTTTAACTGCATGAGCCGTTTCGGGAGCGCAGACCAGGCCTTCGGTACGGGCAAACTTTAAAGCGGCATCAAAAACCTCCAGCTGGTGGTATGCCCGGGCTTTTATTACCCCATCGTTTACCAGAGAGGAGACCAGAGGAGAACCTCCGTGGTATCTCAATCCTCCGGAATGAATTCCGGGAGGAACAAAGTCATGTCCCAGGGTATACATCTTAAGCAGAGGAGTCATCTTAACGGCGTCGCCGTGGTCATACCTGTAAGGGCCCTTGGTCAGGGTAGGACAGGCTGTAGGCTCGACGGCAATTATCTCGGTATCAAGCTTTCCGTCAAGCTTATCTTTGACAAAGGGAAAGGTTAAACCGGCAAAATTGCTTCCTCCTCCCACGCATCCTATTAATATATCAGGGCTTTCCCCTGCAATCTTTAGCTGCTTTTTGGCTTCAAGGCCTATAACCGTCTGATGGAGCATAACATGATTAAGAACACTGCCCAGAGTATATTTAACATTCTCATTTGTTGCTGCATCTTCCACCGCCTCGCTTATTGCTATCCCCAGGGAGCCCAGGCATTCCGGGTCTTTTTCCAGTATGCTCCTGCCTGCTTGGGTTCTGTCGGTAGGGGAGGGAAAAACCTTGGCGTTCCATATTTCCATCAAAACCTTCCGGTAAGGCTTCTGATTAAATGAAACCTTGACCATGTACACCCTTAAATCCATGCCCAGCTTATTTGTGGCAAAAGCCAGAGCGCTGCCCCATTGTCCCGCACCCGTTTCGGTGGAAAGAGTTGTTATGCCTTCCTTTTTATTGTAATAGGCCTGGGGTACCGCGGTATTGGGTTTATGCGACCCCGGCGGCGATACACTTTCGTCCTTATAATATATGCGGGCGGGGGTTTTAAGCTCCTGCTCTAAGCGGTATGCCCTTCTGAGGGGAGCAGGCCTCCATATCTTGTATATCTCAACAATCTCATCCGGAATCTCTATCCAACTATCGGGACTGGCCTCCTGTTTTATAAGTTCCCGGGCAAAGATGGGTTCCAGGTCCTCCGGGCCCATAACTTCTCCGTCGGGTTTTAAGGGAGGCGCAAGGGGGGTGGGCAAATCCGGTATTATATTATACCACCTGCGGGGAATTTCCTTTTCGCTTAAAGTAATTTTGTAATTATCCATTAATAACTCCTTATTCTAGTAACCATCCGGCCCTGTATTGTTTAGATTATAAAATTTTAAGATTAAAAGTAAAACTCAGGCGGGAAGAAAGTCCACTTGCCTTTCCGACAGGTCTACCCTGATCAGTTTTACCTTTAAATCCTGTCCTATTTTAAACTCTCTTTTTTTTCTTTTGCCTTTGAGCATCATTCTGTTTTCGCAAAACTCGTAGTAGTCATCTTTAAGATTACGTATGTGTATTAATCCTTCCAGCCCCATATCAAGTTCGACGAATATCCCAAAAGAAGTAATGCCGCTTATAATTCCTTCATAAATCCTGCCTGTTTTATCCTTCATATACTCCATAATCTTCAGTTCGTTTACTTCCATTTCGGCCGATGAGGCGTTTCGCTCAAGAGTTGAAAGCTTCTGGCTCCATTTATTCATATTTTTCTTGTACAGTTTTTTCCTGTCCGGAGAAACTCTGCCTTTTTCTATAATATCAACAAGAAGCCTGTGCACCAGAAGGTCCGGGTAACGCCTTATAGGTGAAGTGAAGTGAGTGTAATGTTTACAGGCAAGAGCAAAATGCCCCCTATTAACATCGCTGTATACAGCCTGTTGAAGGGACCTGAGCATCATGGTGCTTATAACAACCTCCTCCTTACTCTGCTTTATTTTTGAAAGTATATTCTGCAGATGTTTGGGAGTCAGTTTTTTATATGCAGGAAGATTGAAACCAAAAAGCTGTATAAAATCACGAAATGCCTTAACCTTTTTGCGGTCCGGCCTTTCATGCACCCGGTAAATTGAAGGTATTTTGTTAGTGCTCATGTGAGAAGCCACAACTTCATTACAAAGTATCATAAACTCTTCTATTAGCCTGTGAGACATTGTTCGCTCTTCCCTCAGCACCTCTTTAACTTTATTTTTTGAGTCCAGAACCAGGCGCAGTTCGGGAAACTCAAAATCTATAGAACCTCTTTTACTGCGCTTTCTGCCCAGCTTTTTTGCCAGTTCCACCATAAGAACAATATCCCTGTTTAAACTTTTATTGCCCGGGGAGTTATTTTCCAGTATTTTGTCCACTTCTTCGTATGTATACCTTTTCTTGCTGCGTATAACACTGCGGGAGAAACGATAATCTTTTACCGTACCGTGTCCGTCAATATTCATAAAAACAGATACTGCCAGCCTGTCTTTTCCGGGAACCAGAGAGCACAGATCATTAGAAATTTTCTCCGGCAGCATGGGAACAACTTTTCCCGGAAGATAAACGCTTGTCCCCCTCTC
>JBNJFW010000012.1:0-16495 GCA_051747165.1 Elusimicrobiota bacterium
TTAGGCCTTATGATAGAACTGCATATCAGGCGGAGTATGATTGATTATAAAGGGCCGGCAGTATTAAAGCCCTTAGCAGAGAGCTCTTTAAGAAGGAAAATTTTAAATAATCTGCTTAATCAATATTCACGTGATCCGCAAGAGCAGGCTATAATAAGGAAGAATGTTAATAACTACAGGTCCATTTTGGGAGAATACAGGATAATCCTTTCGGCCCCCGGCGGGGTGTCTTCTGTAGAGGGTGACATAGAGTTAATAAAAACAGAGGGGGGTTTTATAGGCACTATAATTGCTGCTCTCTCGGATATGCTTTCAGTTATGATGCCCTATGATATTATAGGGGGAGTAAGAAGGCAGACTTTTAGCGGCTTTGTAATGAGAGCCCTTTTTGGAAGAGAAAGAAGTATAAGCTCTTTTGACATGAACGCTCTGGTGTCCCTGCACAGCGCTATGTAATTGTAGTCTAAGCTTCGATTTTCAGGAAATAATTGTATATATTTTATTTTTTGTTAAGATTAAAGTATGAGAAAGAAACTCTCATTAATCATACCGGCGGGGAATGAAGAAAAACAATTTAGTTTGTTGTTGATGGGGGCTGTGCAGGTTTTATCCATGGATTTAATTACGGGTATGACGGGAAAGCAGAACAGGAGTTGAAGATACGGTTTGGGTTGTAGCTGCGTGTAATGAGTTTTTTATTATATATTTTAATTTTTGCCTTTTTGTTTTTGATTGCAAGGCTTTTTTACGTTAAGATAAAAGAAAAGGGTTTAAAGAAAAGAATAGAAATGGGGCTGTTTCCTCTTTCTGAAAAAGAGGAGGAAATTTATCAGCACTATGCCCTGAATTCAGATGACTACACTTTGAGGGTTGGCGCTGCCGCCACTCTTTTTAATTATTATTTAAAGGAGTATTCCGGCGACAGGACTTTGCTGGACAAGGCTCTGCGCTGGGGGGAGGAGATAAGTAGGCTTTATCCGGATAGAAGTTTTTATGAAGACGTAATGTTTGAAACAGCCAATCTTTATTATTTTGAAAAGTATGATTTCAGCCGGGCAGAGAAGCTTTTTAAAGAACTCAAAGAAAAAAGGCCTTCTTCCCGCTGGGGGGGGATATGCGAGGAGAGAGTTAAGCTCATAGCGGATAATCTTGAAAATGAGGAAGCGCTGAAACTCTATGTTACGGCAGAGAAGTTTTTTGAAAAGGCCAGGTATAAAGACGCCCGGCAGTATTTAGATAATATTTTAGAAAAATATACGCAGGCGGGTATAATTGCTCCCTCTCTGCTGTTTCTGGCGGATATATATTATTATAAGTTCAGCCGGCTTGAGGATGCTTATTCTTGTTATAAGAGGCTGTATGAGGAGTTTCCCGGGCATTATCTTGCCAGTAAAGCTCTTTACAAGGCGGCGGAGATATTGAGAAGGAAAAAGGACTGGAAAGGGGCCTTGGAAAATTATCATACCTATGTGAAGAAATATCCGGACAGAGCCGGTATAGATGACGCTTATTTTTACATAGGAGACTGTTATCAGAATATGGGAGAGCACAGAAAAGCGAAAAATGCCTATTCGCTTATACTGGGGGATTTTCCGGACAGCAAGTGGACCGACGTTATATATCACAGGGTCAAGAAGCTTAACAGCGAAATAGGGTTTGACTGATGAGCGGAATCCTTGTTCTTGCCACTTTTATTTTTTCCCTGATTTTTACCCTGGCGGTAAAAAAGCTGGCGTTGAAAACAGGTTTTGTAGACAGCCCCTCCGGATCTCTTAAAAACCATTCCAGGCCTGTGCCTTATGCGGGAGCTGGCATTTTCATAGCGGTTATATTTGCTATGCTGGCTCTGCGGCTTTTTACTTCTTATCCCACCGGCACTCTGAGGCAGCTAAGGGGTATTGTTCTCGGAGGAGGATTCATTTTTCTGGTGGGGGTGGTGGATGATTTTTACGATCTGGATTATAAGCTTAAGTTTGCTGCCCAGGCCGTTTCGGCCCTGGTGCTTGTTCACTACGGTATTTATATAAAGATTTTCTCTTTTCCCTGGCTTAACATTGTGTTCAGTGTTTTGTGGGTCCTGCTTATAATAAATTCAATTAATATTATTGATATCCTGGACGGTCTTGCCCCGGGAGTCTCGGCTCTGGCCGCGCTGGGGTTTTTTATGGTTACGCTTCCGGAGGAGCTTATATATGTAAACGCGGGATCAATAATTCTTTTTGGTGCTCTGGCCGGATTCTGGGTTTTAAATAAGCCTCCGGCAAAGGTTTTTATGGGAGACGCCGGCAGCCTGTTTACCGGTTTTATGCTGGCTGCTCTTTCTATGGGGGCCCGCTACAGCTCCGAGAATCTGCTGGGGCTTTTTGCCCCGGTGCTGATTTTACTTGTACCTCTTTATGACACTTTTCTGGTTATGTATTTCAGATGGCGGGCGGGAAAGCCCCTTTTTAAGGGATCTAAGGACCATTACGCCATAAGGCTTTCGACGGCGGGTTTTTCAAAGTGGCAGATTAACCTTATATCCTACGCAACTGCTTTTGTTTTAAGCTGTGCTGCTTTTCTTATTACAATTGTTCCCGGGGGGGCGGCTTTTTTTATACTGGCCGTGGTGTTTACTCTGGCCCTGGCCGGCAGCGCGGCGCTGGGTACTATTAATCCTCATATTGCCCCATGAAGGTTGCGATAATAGGCGCCGGGCTGAGCGGGCTTTCTGCCGCTGCGAAGCTGAGAGGCCGGGCAGAGGTAGAGCTTTTTGAAAAAAACAGTTTTCCGGGCGGACTGTGCTCAACTGTGGAAAGGGGTGGATACTTTTTTGACTATACCGGTCATTTTCTTCATTTTGCCCATGAGGATATAAAAAGGCGGGTTGAAAGTCTTTTTAGGGATGGTAATCTGCTGGAGAAGGAAAGAAAGTCGGGCATTTTTTTTAAGAAGAAGTTTATACCTTATCCCTTTCAGAGCCATACGGCTTACCTTCCGCTAAAAGAAAAAAGGGAGTGCCTGATTGGTTTTTTAAAGGCCAGGTTTAATGCCGAGGATAACGGAGATGATAACTTTTATCTGTGGATGAGGTCCCGGTTTGGGGACGGAATTGTTAAATATTTTATGCGCCCCTATAATAATAAGCTCTGGGCCCGCCATCCGCGTGAGATGACCACGGGATGGATGAAAAGATTTGTGCCTGCTCCTCAAGCTGAAGACATTCTTGCCGGAGCTTTAAGCGGGGGAAAGGAAAAAGAAGGCTATAATGCCGTGTTTCATTATCCCCGCAAAGGCATAGGAGCCCTGCCTCTTAAACTGGCCCGGGAGGCGGGGGAGATAGCTTATAACAGCGAAGTGGAAAAAGTTTATACCCGGGAGAAAACTCTTCTCGCAGGCGGGAAGAAATACAGTTATGACTTTCTTATAAACACTTCTCCTCTTAAGAGTTTTGCGCTTAAAGTGGCCGAATGCCCCCAAGAGGTAAAGAAAGCGGCCCGCAGGCTCAGGCATACCTCTGTGCTTAATATAAATCTGGGATGGAAAGGAAGTACGGGCCCCGCGGTACCTGATGGAAGCCACTGGCTTTATTTTCCCGAAGAAAAATACGATTTCTACCGGGTGGGGTTTCCCTCCAATATATCATCTTATTCGACGCCCGAAGGCAGAAGCAGCTGTTATGTGGAGATATCTTTTGAGAGTGAAAATTTTCCGCATAAGTCAAAGTTCGGCTCTATAAAGGATAAAACTGAGGATGATTTAAAAAAGGCGGGGGTTATTCCCTTTGGAGCCCGGATAGAAGAAGAAGTTATTCTTCCCATAGACTGCGCTTATGTGGTATATAATCAACAGAGGGATGAAGCTGTCAGCTCTATTCTGGATTATTTTTCAGAAGAATCAGTTTACAGCGGGGGCAGGTACGGGGCCTGGGAGTATTCTACCATGGAAGATGCTCTTAAATGGGGAGGCGCGCTTGCAGAAAAATGCCTGAAAAGATAGTACATATAATAACAAAGCTGCAGCTGGGTGGAGCTCAGCAGAATACTCTCTACACGCTTGAAAATTTAAAAAAGAACCGGCGGGGTGTTCTCATATCCGGACCGGGGGGTTATCTGGACCGGGAGGCGGTTTCTTCTGAAAAATATTCGATTTCGTTTTGTTATTTTTTACGCAGAAAGGTGTCTCCGGTTTTTGATACTTTTGCTTTTTTCTGGATTTATTTTTATCTGTTATCCTGTAGGCCCGCTGTTGTGCATACTCATTCTTCCAAGGCGGGCATTATCGGCAGGTGGGCCGCTTTTTTTGCCGGGGTGGATAATATTATTCATACTTTTCACGGTTTCGGATTTACTCCTCTTCAAAAACCGCCTGTAAGAAAGTTTTTTATTTTTCTGGAGAAAATTACTGCTTCTATTACCGATGTCTTTATTGCCGTGGCAGAGGATAATATAAGCAAGGCTGTCGGAGAGGGTATCGGAGAGAAAAGCCGCTACCGGCTTGTCCGCAGCGGAATTGAGCTTGAAAAATTTGAAAAAGCTCCGAAATTTGCTATTATCAGAGATAATCTAGGTATCAAATATAGCGAAAAAGTAGTGGGGAATATTTCATGTTTTAAGCCCCAGAAAGGCCTGGAAGTTTTTATAGATGTCTGCGCCGAACTTGATAAGAGGGGAGATTATCGCTATCTTCTGGTCGGGGACGGAAAATTAAGGCCCGTGATTGAAAAAATGATTTTTGATAAGGGTTTAAGTGATAAGTTTATATTAACCGGCCGGGTCAGGGGAGTTGAAAATATATTGCCCTCTATGGATGTTATGGTCCACACCGCTTATTTTGAGGGACTTCCCCGGGTTGTGCTTGAAGCCATGGCGTGCAAAGTGCCTGTGGTGGCTACGGCTGTTGACGGGGTTAAGGATGTAATTAAAGACGGTGTTAACGGTTTTCTTGCTTCCCCCGGAGACCGGAGGTCCCTTGCTGTTGCGGCCGGGCGCCTTTTAAATGACGAAAACTTGAGAAAAAGAGTGTCTCAAAAGGCAAAAAAAGATTTAAAAGAAGAATTCAGCATAGAGAATATGTCGCGCATTCTTAACGATTTATATGAAAAAAGAATTGAGGAGAAAAAAAAGTGAATAAAAAAAGAAACAATAAAAATGAAATGAATTTATTCAGGGATATATTTCCCTACTCGGAGGTTCCCCGGGTTGTTTTCGACAAAAAATGCGCCGAACTCGATATGCCGCAGGATATATGGATAACCGATACTACTTTTCGCGACGGTCAGCAGGCCCGGGCTCCGTACACTGTTAAGCAGATTGTTGATCTTTTTACTTTTATGCACCGCCTGGGAGGGGAAAAAGGCCTGATAAAGTTCAGTGAGTTTTTTCTCTACAGCAATAAGGACAGAGAGGCTGTGAGGCGCTGCCAGGAAAAAGGTTTTGAGTTTCCCAGAATAACAGGGTGGATTAGGGCCGTGGAAAAAGATTTTGATCTGGTAAAAAAGATGGGGCTGAAGGAAACCGGTATTCTTACCTCGGCTTCGGATTATCATATATATCTTAAACTTAAGACCGACCGCTCTACGGCTATGGAAAAGTATCTGCGGGTCGTTGACTCGGCACTGGAAAACGGAATAGTTCCCAGGTGCCATCTGGAGGATATAACAAGGGCGGACTTTGAGGGATTTGTACTTCCTTTTGTAAAAAAACTTATGCAGCGCGCCAAAGAGAGCAAGATGCCTGTCAAGATAAGGGCCTGCGATACTCTCGGATACGGCATTCCGCACCCGCAGGCATCGCTGCCCCGCTCGGTGCCTAAGATAATGGAAAAGCTGAGAAAGGAGTGCGAGGTTCCCTCCGAGTGGCTTGAGTGGCACGGGCACAATGATTTTCACAAGGTGGTTGCATGCGGCTTTCATGCCTGGCTTTACGGGGCATCGGCTGTGAATGGAACTCTACTTGGTTACGGGGAGAGAACGGGGAATCCGCCTCTGGAGGCCCTGGTAATTGATTATTTGAGCCTCAAAGGCAAATCCGAAGATGTAAACACCGGGGTCATAACTCAGATTGGCGATTATTTTCGTAATGAATTTGACGAGCATATACCATCTTCTTTTCCTTTTGTGGGGAGTGACTTTAATACTACCAGGGCAGGCATACACGCCGACGGGCTGATAAAGAATGAGGAAATCTACAATATTTTTGACACCGGAAAGCTTCTGGGCCGCCCCATGAATGTGGCCATCTCGGATAAGTCAGGAACGGCCGGGGTTGCTCTGTGGATAAATAACTTTCTTAATCTTAAAGGTGATGAGCGCATAGATAAGAATAATGAAAAGGTGGCTAAAATCTATAAAATCGTAATGGAAAAGTATAAGGCGGGAAGGACAACTGCCATGTCCAACGAGGAGATGGAGCACCTTGCCAAGGAATATTTCCCCTCACACTTTGTCTCCGAGTTTGAGCATCTTAAGAAAAAAGCCGCCAATCTGGCCGAGCACCTGGTGGAGGAGCTTTCGGAAAATGAAGAAATCCGCAGCCTGGACAGCGAAAAGATGGAAAAAGCTATGGAGGAAATCAGGCGCAAGCATGATTTTATACAGTTTATTTATGTGGTGGACCGCAAGGGGGTAAAGGTAACCAGGAACATAATCAATCCCCGGTACAAGGTTGAATTTGAACACAAGGATGTGGGCGTTATTTATACCGACCGGCAGTGGTTTACCCGGGCCATAGAAAGCGGGCTTCCTTTTGTCTCCGATTTTTATATCTCCAAGATGACCGGAAGACTCTGCATTACGGTTTCATCTCCGGTAAGAGATGAAAATGACAGGATAGTGGCAGTGGTGGGAATAGATATAAGTTTTGAGGAGCTGGTAAAATTATGAAGATAGGCATAGTAGGAGCCGGGGCGGTTGGCGGCCAGACCGCTTTTGCCCTTGCCCTTAAAAAGTACAGGGATATAGCCCTGGTGGATGTATCTCCGGGACTGGCCGAGGGCAAGGCCATGGATATAATGCAGTCGGAGCCGGTATGGGGTTTTCCGGGGAAAGTGGAGGGCGGAAGCGATTATGCTCTTCTGGAAGGCTCTTCGGTGGTGGTGATAACCGCCGGTTCCCCCCGCAGGGCGGGAATGAGCAGAGATGACCTTTTTAAGGTGAATTATTCTGTTATGGAAAGTGTCTGCGAGAGTATAAAAGAGTATGCTCCGGGGGCCCTGCTTATTGTTGTTTCCAATCCTCTTGACCTGATGAGTTATGCCGTCTGGAAGCTTAGCGGTTTTGATTCAAGCAGGGTGATGGGGATGGGCGGGCTTCTTGACAGCGCCCGGTACCGCTATTTTATATCCCGTTTTACCGGCTGCGCTCCGGATGAAGCAGAGGGGATGGTTCTCGGCCCTCACGGGGCGGGCATGATACCTCTTTCGGAAGCTTTTTCGGCGGGCAAATCCGTAGAGAAAGCTTTTGGCAAACGCACGGCGGAAAAGATAAAGGAACACACCGGTGCTGCAGGAAAACAGATTGTGTCTCTTCTTAAAGATGGAAGCGCTTTTTTTGCCCCGGCTTCGGCCATCAGTAAAATGATTGATGCGATTTCAAAGGACCGGGGGGCGATACTTCCGGCAAGCGTTATGACTTCGGGTGTATGGGGGCTTCCTCCTGTTTATATAGGACTGCCGGCAAAAATAGGCAGAACCGGGGTCAAAGAGGTGGTGGAAAAGGAAATTTCAAGTGAGGATTTAAGTCTTTTGCACATTGCTGCGGACAATATATATCAAAGGCTGGGCGAACTGGGCCTGGCCGGGGGTGAAAACTAAAATGAATCAGACTTTAACCGAAAAGATTATTTCAAATCATGCCGGAAAAGAAGTAAAGGCGGGGGATGTGGTTTTTGTGGATGTGGACCGGGCTTTTGTCCAGGACGGCACGGGCCCTCTTACGGTTAATGTAATACGAGAAATGGACAGGGGGCTGCACCTGCCTTCGCATAAATACCTTTTTCTTGACCACGCCTCTCCTTCTTCTAAGTCGGAGCTTTCTGATGCTCATAAACTTCTGAGAGACTTTGCTGATGAAACCGGAGCCTGTGTTTCTGATGTGGGAGAGGGTATATGCCACCAGATTGTGGCCGAGAGATATGCTTTGCCCGGGGAGATTATTGTGGGAGCGGATTCTCATACCTGCACTGCCGGAGCGCTGGGAGCTTTTGCTTCCGGGTTCGGCTCTACGGACATAGCTTTTGCCATGGCCACGGGACGGCTCTGGCTTAAGGTGCCGCCGGCTATTAAGGTGGTGCTGGAAGGTAAACTGAGCCGGGGGGTTTCGGCTAAGGATGTAATACTTAGCCTGATAGGAAGACTCAGCGCCTCGGGAGCTACATACAAGGCTCTTGAATTTAGCGGATCCGGAATAGAAAACCTCTCTGTAGAGGACAGGCTTACTATATGCAATATGGTAATAGAGGCGGGAGCCAAGAACGGTATAATGCCCGCCGATGAAAAAGTGAAAAGTTATTTAAGGGATAAAAGAGAAGAAAAGATAGATTTTGAATTTCTCAGAGCGGATAGCGGAGCTGTTTATGAAAGAGAAATAAAACTTAATTTAAATGAAATAGAACCGGTGGCGGCAGAACCCCACTGCGTTGACAATGTCAGAGAGGTAAGGGAAATCGAAAAAGAGAAGATAAAAGTTGACCAGGTTTTAATAGGAACCTGCACCGGCGGCAGGATAGAGGACCTGAGAGCGGCGGCTAAAATTCTGGATGGAAGAAAAGTAAGTCCGGGCACGCGCCTGGGGGTATGTCCGGCTTCCAAAAAGGTTTTTCTGCAGGCTATTGAAGAGGGTTTAGTAAATGTTTTTGTACACAGCGGGGCTTTTATGATTACCCCGGGCTGCGGCCCCTGTGTGGGTATCCAGGGAGGCGTGCTGGGGAAGGACGAGGTTTGTGTATCTACCGCAAACAGAAATTTTAAGGGCAGGATGGGATGCCCGGAAAGTTATATTTACCTTGCCTCACCGATTACTGCTGCCGCTTCTGCTGTTAAGGGATATATTGCGCTTGGGGAGGAGTTTTTAACATGACTATGAAAAAAGAGCTTAGAGGCAGGGTGCATAAGTTCGGGGACAATATATCCACCGACCTTATATGCCCGGGAAAGTATTTTCACCTGCGTTCAAACATTCCCGCCCTGGCCGAGCATACCCTGGAGGATGCTGATAAGGATTTTATAAATAAAATGAAGCCCGGGGATTTTGTGGTAGCCGGGGAAAATTTCGGCTGCGGGTCTTCCCGCGAGCATGCCCCTCTTATTATAAAAGAAAGCGGGGTGGGTGCTGTTTTGGCCAAAAGTTTTGCCCGGATTTTCTTTAGAAATGCGGTTAATATAGGCCTGCCGGTAATGGAAGTTGACACTTCGGGTTTTGAATCGGGAGATGAATTAGTTATAGATACCCAAAAGGGAAGTGTTTTAAATCTTAGCCGGGACTTAAAACGCCAGGCTCCGCCCCTGGAAGGAGTTATGAAGGATATTTTGCAGGCGGGAGGATTAAAGCAGTATCTCAGAAAGGAAGTAAAGTGAAAAAACATAAAATTACGCTTATTCCGGGGGACGGCATAGGGGCGGAAGTTTCATCAGCTGCCAGAAAATGCGTTGAAGCTACCGGTGTTGATATAGAATGGGAGGTTATGGAAGCCGGAGCCGATGTAATGGAAAAATACAAGACTCCGCTGCCGGAAAAAGTCCTGGATTCAATAAGAAGGAACAAGGTTGCCATTAAAGGTCCGATAACCACTCCGGTGGGAGAGGGTTTCAGAAGTGTGAATGTGGCTATAAGAAAAAAACTTGATCTGTATGCCTGTGTGCGCCCCTGCAAGTATTATCCGGGGGTGAAGGCTCCCTACGATAATGTGGATATTGTGGTGGTGAGGGAAAACACGGAGGACCTTTATGCGGGTATAGAGTTAGAGAAAGGCTCTAAGGGGGCCCTGGATTTTATAGATTTTTTTGCCGAAAAAGGTGTTGAGTTGAGAAAGGATTCCGGATTCAGCATAAAGCCTATATCGGTAGAGGGCTCCAGGAGGATTGTAGATTACGCTTTCAGGTATGCTAAGAAATATGGCCGCAGAAAAGTTACCGCTGTGCATAAGGCCAATATAATGAAACATACAGACGGGCTTTTTTTAAGTGTGGCAAGGGAAGTGGCCAAAAAGCATCCGGAAATAGAGTTTGAAGACAGGATTGTGGATAATATGTCCATGCAGCTGGTACAAAAGCCCCAGCTTTACGATGTTTTGGTCATGCCTAATCTCTATGGAGACATAGTTTCGGATTTAGGTGCGGGCCTGGTGGGGGGGCTCGGACTGGCTCCGGGAGCCAATATAGGAGAGGACTGTGCCGTTTTTGAGCCCACTCACGGCTCTGCTCCCAAGTATAAGGGTAAAGACAAGGTGAATCCCTCCGCTACCATATTGTCTGCGGTTTTGATGCTCAGGTATATAGGCGAGACCGGGGCGGCAGACCGGCTTGAGAATGCCCTGGGAGCAGTTATAGAAAAAGGCAGGGATGTTACTTATGACCTTAAGCCTTCAAGACAGGACCCTTCCGCTGTGGGAACAAGTCGGATGGCGGAAGCGGTATGCGAAGAATTAAATGAATCCGAAGGCCTTTAAAAAAAAACTTGTAGAAGAGATAGTTAATTCGGTAAGAATTATACCCACTCCCCTCAGGGATGCCCTGGAAAAGGCGGGTGAGGGCGCACAGGGACTGGAAAGAATAGTTCTTCAAAATCTGGTGGAGAATTCTTCTGCGGCTTCGGATTTTAATGTGCCTGTATGCCAGGACACAGGTATTTTTGAGATATGGTTTATTATAGGTAAAGACGCCGATATAAGGGGGGTAAATTTTAGTTCTCTTGCGGATGAGGCTTTAAAGGAAGCTCACATAAAAGGCTCTTTAAGAGAATCCATGCCGGGGGGGATCCGCGGCTCCGTTCATATTTCTTTTTCACCGGGAAGGGCAGTAAAGACAATTATAAGTCCCCGGGGTTTTGGGAGCGAAAATTATACTTTTTTGCACAGTTTAAATCCTTCGGCCGGCGAGGAAGAAATAAAGAAAACTGTTATTGATGACATAAAAAAAGCCGCAGGAAAACCCTGCCCTCCTTATGTTATAGGAATAGGTTATGGGGGCACGGCCAGCGCGGCGGTCGAGCTTTCGGCTTTTGCTTTAAGCAATATAAATTACAGTCCCTCCGGTTTTGAAAAAGAAATACTGGATGAGGTAAACAATCTGGGGCACGGGGCCGGAGCAGTCGGCGGGAAATTTTCCGCTCTGGGAATAAAAATTGAAAGCATGCCGGCTCACATTGCCGGACTGCAGCTTTGCGTTCATGTGGGCTGCTGGTGTAACCGGGTTAGAAAATTTTGTTATGAAGAAAATTAAATTTCCCCTGCAAAAGCGAGCCTCTCTGCTTAAGTTTCGGGCGGGAGAAGAGGTTTTTTTAAGCGGGGTTGTTTACACGGCAAGGGATAAGGTTCACCATTTGACTTCATCGGGCAGTCTCCGGTGGCCTTTTAATCCAAAGGACAACGCCATATATTATTGCGGGCCCACTCCGGCCACGGAGGGTTTTCCGATGGGTTCCTGCGGGCCCACTACGTCCGCCCGCATGGACAGTTATACTCCCCCGCTTTACGCCGAGGGGCTGGCGGCTACTATAGGAAAGGGACCCAGGTCCGGGGAAGTCCGCCGGGCAATTAAGGAAAACAAGGGAATTTATTTAATGGCCTTCGGGGGCTGCGGAGCCCTTTACGGAAGCCGGGTTAAAAAGGCCCGGATAATTGCTTTTGAGGAGTTGGGACCACAGGCTGTTTACAGGGCGGAGATTGAGGACTTTCCGGTGATTGTGGGAATAGATTCAATGGGAAATGATATTTTCAGGTAGGATTAACAGGAGGAAAAATTGGAAAAAACGCTTATAATAATAAAGCCCGACGCTTTTATGAAAAAAGTGGCAGGTAAGGTAATATCTCTTTTTGAAGAAAAAGGATTTATAATGCTGGGAGCCAGGCTGCTAAAAATAAATAAAGACCGGGCCGGGGAGTTTTACCGGGAGCACGAGGGAAAGCATTTTTACGGGCCTCTTGTTGATTTTATGAGCTCGAATCCCAGTCTGGTTATGGTATGGGGGGGAGAGAACGTTATTAAAAAATCCCGGGAGATAATAGGAAATACCGATCCCCAAAAGGCCCGGGAGGCAACCATAAGAGGCAGGTGGGCAAGCGACGGGAGGCATAATATAGTGCACGGGTCTGATTCATCTGAAAGCGCAAAAAGAGAAATAGAGTTTTTCTTTCCCTCCGGAGAAGGTGTTTACAGCCGGGAAGAAAAAGAATACACAATATGAAGAAAAACATACTTATTTTAAACTGCGGCAGCTCATCGGTAAAGTATGAGCTTATGGATATGGAAAGGTCCCGTATTATAGCCAAGGGATTTGTGGAGAGAGTGGGAATGGAGGACTCTGTTGTCCATCATCATTATATAGAGGACGGCTCTTACGGAGATATAAAAACCTCAAAGTCAATACCCAATCACACCGAGGCTATTGAGTATGTTATAGATCTCTTAAAAGACCAGAAGGTAGGGGTTATAAAAGATATCGCTGATATTTACGGAATAGGGCACCGGGTGGTTCACGGGGGAGAGAAACATACGGAGCCGGCCTATATAGATAAGGAAATTAAAGAGGACATAAAAAACTGCATAGACCTGGCTCCGCTGCACAATCCTCACCATCTTGCCGGAATCCATGCCTGCGAGGATCTCATTCCCGACCACCACCAGGTGGCTGTTTTTGATACTGCGTTTCACCAGAGCATTGAAAAGAAAGTTTATATTTACGCTCTGCCCTATGAAGCTTATTCCAAGTACGGGGTAAGAAAATACGGGTTTCACGGCACCTCCCATAAATATGTCTCCGCCCGTTCCGCGGAGATAGCAGGCATTCCTCTGGAGAATTCCAGGATTGTTTCCTGCCACCTGGGCAACGGCGCCAGCGCCTGCGCGGTGAAAAACGGAAAATCCATTGACACTTCAATGGGCTTTACTCCTCTCTCCGGGCTGGTAATGGGCACCCGCTGCGGGGATATAGACCCGGCGGTTTTGCTGTACATGATGAACAAGGAGTCTTTTACTCCCCATGAGATCAATACTATATTAAACAGGCATTCGGGGCTCCTGGGGATTTCCGGGGTGTCCAGGGATTTCAGGGAAATCCTGGAGAATGCGGATAAAGGACATGAAAGAAGCCGCCTGGCAATAGACATATACGCTTACCGGATAAAAAAATATATAGGTTCATACGCCGCGGCACTTGCCGGACTTGATATTCTTGTCTTTACGGCCGGCATAGGAGAAAACTCGGCTTATTTAAGAGAAGTTGTATGCTCTGATATGGAATATCTGGGGATAAAACTGGACAAAAAGAAAAATTATGAGTGCATAGGAAAGGAAGGCGTTATTTCAAGCAGGGAGTCAAAGGTTAAGGTTATGGTTGTACCTACTGAAGAGGAACTCATGATTGCAAGGGAAACTTTAAGAGTAATTGAGGGAAGAAAAAGTGAATGAGATAACATTATCGGAAACTATAGGCAAGGATATCTGCTATATGGTGATTAAAAACAAGGCTGTGGCATCTTCTTTTAAGCCGGGGCAGTTTGTGGTTTTGAGGGTCTGCGAAAAGGGGGAGAGGATACCTCTAACCATTGTGGACTCGTTTGAGGGGAAGATAAGTGTTATTGTGCAGAATGTGGGTTATTCTACCGCAAAGCTGTGTTCTCTTAAAAAAGGGGATGTTATATGCGATCTTGCCGGCCCCCTGGGAAAACCCTCTGAAATAAAAAATTACGGCCATGCGGTCATGGTGGCGGGGGGGATAGGGGCGGCTCCTCTTTTACCGGTGGCAAGGGCTTTAAAAAAGGCGGGCAACAGGATGACTGTAATTCAGGGAGCCCGCTCAAAAGAGCATATTATTCTGCAGGAGGAGCTAAAGGAAGTTGCTGACAGGTATGTAATAGTAAGTGATGACGGCTCAGTGGGGGAAAAGGACTTTGTAACCGGTCCTTTTAAGAGAATGGCATCAGCTGAAAATAAGCCGGATTTTGTTTTTGCAGTGGGCCCGGCGCCTATGATGAAGGCAGTGGCTATGATAACCCGGCCCGCGAAAATACCCCTTAAAGTAAGTTTAAATCCGGTTATGGTGGACGGCACGGGAATGTGCGGTTCGTGCAGGGTGGAAGTCGGGGGGGAGACAAAGTTTGCCTGTGTGGACGGACCTGAGTTTGACGGAAATGAAGTGGATTATGATTTGCTTCAGAGCCGGCTGAAGATGTATTGTAATATGGAAAAATTTATTTGCGAGGAATGCAAAAATAATGGCTAAGGAAAAGAAAAGAATACCGGTTAAAAAAAGGCCGGCGGAAGAAAGAAGAAAGGATTTCGGAGAGGTTTCTCCGGGGCTGAGCAGGGAAGAAGCCCTCCGGGAGGCTCAAAGATGCATGATGTGCCCTAAAAGGCCCTGTGTGAATGGATGCCCGGTGGGCATAGCTATCCCCGATTTTATAAAAGCTTTAAAGGAAGACAATATTAAGGAGGCTTATTCAGTTATAAAGCGCTCCAATACTCTTCCCGGGGTATGTGGGAGGGTTTGCCCGCAGGAGGATCAGTGCGCGGCCAATTGCGTGTATTCCAGGACCAAAAAGTTTGACCCGGTAAATATAGGCCTCCTGGAAAGAAGGGTTGCAGACGGAGCTTATGAAGCCGGAGCATTGCCTCCTGCAACCTCTGTAGATAAAAGCAAGCCCTCGGTAGCTGTAGTAGGCAGCGGCCCGGCGGGGCTTACTCTTGCTTCGGATATGGCCGGCAGAGGGTACCCGGCGGTTATCTATGAGTCTCTTCACGCTCCGGGAGGAGTTCTCAGATACGGTATTCCGGAGTTTCGTCTCCCCAATCATGTAATAGACCGGGAGGTGAAAGCCCTTAAGGAAATGGGGGTTGAAATAAAGTACGGACACGTTATCGGCAATACATATACTGTAAAGCAGCTCAGAGAGATGCATGATGCCGTTTTTATAGCCATAGGAGCGGGGCTTCCCCGCTTTATGGGTATACCCGGCGAAAATTTAAACGGGGTTTATTCGGCAAATGAATATCTTACCAGAAGCAATTTAATGGAAGCTTATAAGTTTCCCTCTTCGGCCACGCCCATATTAAAGGCAAAGAGGGTTGCGGTGGTGGGAGGAGGAAATGTAGCCATGGACGCCACCAGAACTGCATTGAGGCTGGGAGCGCAAAAAGTTTATAATATTTACAGACGTTCAAGAGAAGAGATGCCTGCCCGCGACGAGGAAATAGAAAACGCACTGCAGGAGGGGGTTAATCTTAAACTTCTTGCCAATCCCGTGGAGGTTATTCCTTCTTCTTCAGGCGATGAAGTAAGCGCTCTAAAGTGCATAAAAATGAGGCTGGGTGAGCCGGATTCTTCCGGGAGGCGCCGTCCGGTTGAGATACCGGGAAGCGAGTTTCAAATCGATGCCGGAGTTGTTGTTATGGCCATAGGCACTGCCCCCAACAGGGTTTTGCTGGAGTCGGCTCCGGAATTAAAGCTTAATCAATGGGGTTATATTGAAACAGACGAGAACACAGGCCGGACCAGTATACCGGGAGTGTATGCGGGCGGGGACATTGTTACCGGCTCGGCCACCGTTATAAGCGCAATGGGCGCTGCCAGGAAGGCTGGAGAAAATATAAGGAAGTCCTTTGAGCAAAAGTAAAAATGAAAAACCGGTAATAACTTGCAAAAGCTGCGGCAAAAGATTCAGAGCCTCCGCTAAAAATCACTGCCCGCACTGCGGCTTTGATATATATACTCCCGTAATAAAAAAAGAGACGCATCTTAAAATGCTTTTTTTTATAGCCTTATTGGTGCTGGTTTTTTATTTGCTGTTTATCCTGTTTAAAGAACCGATTTATTACTTGCTGGATAGGGTTCCTATAGATAGATAATTCATTTTAAAATAACCGGCATTGCAAATCCCCTTTTTTTTTCTATTAAAGTTTAAGTCCAATATTTTTCAGCAAGTATTTACACAAAGCTAATTCAAATTTACCTAAAGAAGAAAACCCATTAGCATTAATATGTAGATATAACAGTCATCAAAAAATTGATTTTCTTTATTCCGAATTATGACCAGCAGGTGCACCTGGCAAGCTTTACCGTCACAAACCTTACTGTAAATGATAACGGGATGATTGACCTGACAGGAAAGGGATATGAAAGGGGGTTCGGGCCGGGTAAAGCTGATGGCTTTGGGGGAGGAGGAGGCCACGGAGGTCAAGGCGGGAGAAGTTTCGAAGGTGAACTTCCATCTTATGAGAAAATATGGTAAAATATAATAAAATCGTAAGGGAAAACGGGTCCTTAACTAAGCTGGTTTCCGGAATTGATACGTTTTAGAAAAGG
>JBNJFW010000013.1:0-15426 GCA_051747165.1 Elusimicrobiota bacterium
TCTCTCCGGAGTCTATCGGCTTTAATCAGGGGTGTAGAACCCTCCTGCAGAGTAACGACCGGCGTTTTATCGCTAACAGGTAAAGCATCCCTGTACCTATCTATAACGCCCTTTTTAAAAGAACTCATATTCAATAAATCTCCTTTTCCGATTCTATTCTTATAAAAACACTTTCTTTCTTGATTATATCCCGGCTGTCAATTTCTTTCAGGGCATTCTTAAACGCTCCTTCTCGGGCCCTGTGAGTTATCATAACTATAGGCACATTTTCAGCGCGAGAACGGCCTTTTTGAAAACAGGAAGCAATTGAAACTCCATGCCTTCCCAATATGCCCGATAGTGAAGACAAAACTCCTGCCTTATCAACAGTGGTAAACCTGACATAATACTGAAACTCAATCTCATCTATATCCCTTAGCTGAGCTGGGGGGCCTTGCGCTTGCGTATGCACAAAAGGAATCTTTCCCGCAATACCGTAATTTATTTTTTGCGCTACATATAAAAGATCGCTTACCACAGCCGAAGCCGCCGGGAACCTGCCCGCCCCTTTACCGTAAAACATAACCTCGCCGGCATTGGATGCGTCAACAAGCACCGCATTATTCTCATAATTAACCGAAGAGAGCATATCCTCCGGCAAAAGAAAAGCGGGATGGACCCTGACATCTATACCCGAATCCGTCTTCTTCATAACGCACAGATGCTTGAGCTTAAAATTAAACATGTCCGCAGCAAAAGAAATATCTTCCTGCTTTACGCCCCCTATTCCCTCCACATAAATATCATTAAAATCCACCGGGCGGGGAGAAATAATATTCGCCAGAACGCAAATTTTATGCGCCGCGTCAAAACCATCAATATCAGCCGAGGAATCCGGCTCGGCAAAACCCGCCTCTATAGCTTCATCAAGGGCCTGCTTTAAACTTCGGTTCTCCCGGGACATCTTGCTAAGAATATAGTTTGAAGTTCCGTTCAAAATGCCCTTAACCTTATTTATCCTGTTGGCAGCAAGTCCTTCATTAATACCCTGTATAACAGGGACCCCGCTTCCCACCGCAGCCTCAAAATAAATAAGACAGCTTTTCTCCCTGGAAAGGGAAAATATATCCTTCCATTTTTTTGCAAGCAAGGCCTTATTAGCGGTCACAACATGCTTATTTCTATTAAAACATTTGCTTATTATATCAAATCCGATATCCACACTGCCGGTAAGGACAACCACCAGTGATATTTCAGGGTCATTAAGTATTTCGCGGTAATCCGTTGTAAACACTCCGGAAGGTATATTAAGATCCCCGGCTGCCCGGGGGTTTATGTCACATACTTTTTTAACCTCGACCTCTGTCCCGGCCCGCGAGTTTACAAGATGCTTGTTCTCCTGTAAAATCTGCCACACGCCTCCCCCAACAGTGCCAAGTCCTATTATAGCTATTTTTACACTCATTATATCAACCCTGCTCAGGGAGGACCCTTACGCAAAAATTTCCTGAGACGAAGAAGCGCATCATGAAAGCGCTGATAGTGTGTCACCGCTGCAATTCTTACATATCCCTCTCCGTAAGCCCCGAAACCTATACCCGGAGCCACAGCAATTCCTGTTTCCTCTATAAGTAATTCGGCAAATTCAAGAGAGCCCATATCTCTAAACTTTTTAGGCAAGGGAAGCCACATATACATAGTAGCTCTGGGCAGCGAAGCGGGCCAGCCTGCATCAGTAAGTCCTTCTGCAAGCTTCTTCTGACGTCTGCGGTACTCATTGACATTATCCCTTACGCACTTCTGAGATCCGTTAAGAGCTTTAACAGCCGAAAGCTGGATAGCAGTAAAAACCCCGTAATCAAGATAGGACTTTATCTTCTCCAGAGGCTTAAGGATATCCTTACCCCCGGCAACAAAACCCACTCTCCATCCTGCCATATTATAAGTCTTTGAACACGAATGAAACTCAACCCCCACCTCCCTGGCTCCGGGGACCTGGAGAAAAGAAGGCGGACGGTAACCTTCATATACTATCTCCGAATAAGCCAGATCCTGACATATAATTATATTATACTCAGAAGCAAACTCCACTACCTTTTTAAAAAAAGAGTCGTCATCCACCACCGCAGTAGTAGGATTATTAGGATAATTAATAAACATAAGCTTTGCTTTGCGGGCAACCTCGTGGGGAACATCTTCTAAAACCGGAATATAATTATTTTTCTCCGTTATAGGCATATCATAAGGTTCGCCTCCGGCCAATATTATACCGTTTCTGTGAACAGGATAACAGGGATTTGTAACCAGAGCCAGATCCCCGGGATTGAGATAAGCCATGCACATATGCGCTATGCCCTCTTTGGAGCCTATAAGAGCCACGACTTCATTTTCATAATTAAGCTCAACATCGTATTTTCTCTTATACCAGTCGGCCACAGCTTTGCGAAACTTGGGCATACCCTTGGCCTGCGGATACCTGTGTGTCCTGGGATGATTTAAAACAGTATCGCAAAGCCGCTCTATAATATGAGGCGGCGTGGGCAAATCCGGATTGCCCATACCCAGGTCTATAACATCAAGCTTTTTTCTGTGAGCTTCCCTCTTAAGAACATCAATAGCTCCAAAGAGATAAGGAGGAAGCTTTCTCAGCCTGTCCGTGGGTTCAACATCTACTTTATTTGTTTTTTTCTTTTTATTTTTCATTTTTTATACCGCAGCCTTAATTTTCATTTTTCTAGGTCAACTTTACAAAAAGTACCAACTTTATGTCAAATAACTAATTCATATTTTTGAATTCAGTCACTTCGCTATTACTGTATTTTTACCGGATTTTTTAGCTTTTAAAAGCCTGTCGTCTGCTTGTTTAATCAGTTTGGAAAACTCTCTTGCATCTTCAGGATAACAGGCTACGCCCCCGGACACAGTTATGCTTAAATTTTTACCTTCCCAATATATGGGGTGTTCTTCAATTTTTTTTCTCAATCTTCTTGCTGTTTCCAGAGCCTGGTTTTTATGGATTCCGGGAAGAATAACCACAAATTCTTCTCCTCCGTAGCGTACGGGTATCTCTTCTTTTCTAAGATTTTTACTGAGAATTGAAGCCAGCTCGGAAAGAATAAAGTCCCCTGCGGGATGCCCGTAAGTGTCGTTAATCCTTTTAAAGCTGTCTATATCAAAAATTATAATCGACATAGAAGAACGGCTGCGCCGGGCAATGCCCATTTCCACTTTCATTCTGGGTTCGAAGTACCTGCGGTTGTATATGCGGGTTAAATCATCAGTTATGGCTTTTTTCTCCATTTCAACAAGCTCGTCTTTTATTCTTCCTGTTTCTTTTTCTATCTTTTTCTGAACCGTACTGACAAGTTTATTCTCAGCCTGCTTTTCCATGGTCTGAATGGTTTCGGCGGCTTTTTCCTTTGCAGCCCCGTGAACTTTTTCCCCTTCCCTATGTAGCCGGTATAGCTGCTCGGAAGTTTGCTCGGATATTTCCCGTAATGAATTATTTACCAGTTTTGATATCTTTTTCATTTCATCTGATATTAATTTACTTAACCTTTTTTCCTCTTCTTCAATAAGCCGGTGCCTTTCCATACGTATATGGCTTAATTCCTGCTTTAAAAAATCCAGCTGTTCATTTATTTCTTCAAAATATTTTTCGTTTCGAGAAGTCATTATTATCCGGTTTCGCCCATTGCTTTCATTACCAACACCCGGGTTTGTTTTGGAAGAGAAGACCTGGAACCGGCCCACTGTTTAACCCTTAGAACCTCTACAAAAGCATCTACAAATTCCTGCTCGGTATTTATGGGCAGCTTACATGAAGGAGTGGAATAGTGCATGGGAATAACAATAAGGGGGTTCAGCTCATTTACAATCTCTACGGCGGATTTTACTTTTACCGTAAATACTCCTCCCACCGGAATGGCAAGTATATCACAGGGCATAAGGCCCGCGCGCTGGCGGGAATCAAGTTTATGCCCTATATCTCCCAGGTGAATAAAACTAATATTGTCAACTTCAATACGGTAGGCGGTATTTAAGCCTCTGGATCTGCCTTTATTTTCATCATGAAAACTTTTAACGCCGGAAATTGTAATATCCCTTTCCTTAAATTTTCCGGGATTCCTTATAACCACAGGATCCGAAGTGAGCGAATCAACAGCATTGTGATCAAAATGTTCATGCGAAACCGTAACTATATCCGGATTTTGAGGAGGAAGCCCGTATCCCAGGCTATCGTCATAAGGATCTGTTAAAAGCTTTGTTTTTTTTTCGGATTCAATAAAAAAACATCCCATGCCATACCATTGAATTTTCATATTACTACATTTTCTCCGGTGCCGATACGCCTATTAAACCAAGCCCGTCTTTTATAACAGAGGCTACTGCTTTTAAAAGAGCAAGCTTCTGCTCTTCATTTTCCGTCCCTATTACTCTTACCCTATCGTAATATTTATGAAAAACCGAAGAAACTTCTCTAAGGTAATCACTTATAAGGTGAGGAGCACAAATCTGCAGACATTTTTCAAGAAGAAGGGGATAGTGAGCCAAAACTTTTATAACTTTTTTTTCCTCTTTTTTAAACCCTGCCGGGTTTTCAGGATTAAAATCAGAGTAAGAAAGGCCTTTTTTTCTGAATATGGAACATATTCTGGCATGCGAATACTGCACATAATAAACCGGATTTTTAGAGGATTCTTCTTTTGCCAGCTGAAGATCAAAATCAAGCGGAGCATCGGAATTTCTCATAAGCATAAAAAAACGCGAAGCGTCAGTGCCCACTTCATCTATTACTTCCTCTAAAGTAACAAATTCTCCCGCTCTGGTGGACATGGATATCTTTTCACCGCCCCTGAGAAGATTCACCAGTTTATATAATATGATGTCCATCTTTTTTTCGGGGTCAAAATCAAAAGCCTTCCAGAAAGCTTTTAAGCGCATTACATAACCGTGGTGGTCCGCTCCCCAGATATTTATAATATGAGAAGAGCGGCTGGCTTTATGGGCATGATAGGCACAATCTGATGCAAAATAGGTGTACTCACCGTCTTTTTTAATTAAAACCCGGTCCGCATCATCACCAAATTTCTGAGAGCGAAACCATAAAGCCCCCTCATTTTCATATGCCAATCCTTTTTCTTTTATTTTTTGAATAATCTTTTCTACTTTTTTTTCTTTTATAAAACTGCTCTCATATATAAAAGAGCTGTAATTGACATTAAATTTTTTAAGGGTATCTATATGTCCCTGAAGTATTTTCTCCCCCGCTGCCAAAGGGATATTTTTTTCACCTTTAATCCGGCGAGCAATTTCTTTTATATAGTCTCCCCGGTAACCTCCCTCGGGAACTTCGCGACCCTGCAGCGCGCACTTAACACTTTCGCCCAGAAGCTCCATCTGTCTGCCGGTATCATTTACATAATATTCCCTTAATACATCATAACCTTTTTTTTCATAGATCCTGGCCAGCGAATCTCCTATGGCCGCACCCCGCCCGTGCCCGATATGAAGGGGGCCGGTTGGATTTGAGCTTACCATTTCCAAAAGAATTTCGCCCTTTTTCTTATCCGAGCCGTAAATAAAAGGCTTTGAAATCATTTTTTTAAGCTCATTTTCCAGGGCCGAATCAGAAATAGTCATATTAACAAATCCGGGGCCGGCTACCGACGCATCTTCGACTTCATCAAGCTTTAACATTTCCCTGGCCAGTTCCCGGGGACTAAAACCTGATACAAGCGAGGCGTTTGTAGATAAATCCCCTTTGAATTTAGGAGGGGGGGGATTAAGCTTTATTTCTTCGAGCCCCGTTATTTCACCTATTTTTCTCTTAATAATTAATTCATACATTTATTTTTTCTCCGTCACCCCACAACCTCTCAAGTGAATAAAAATCCCTTACTCTAGGGGTGAAAATATTTAAAATAAGCCCGTCATAATCCATTAAAACCCAGCCCCCCGAAGGATCACCTTCAATGTGATCCGGCCTTACTTTCTTCATGTTTTTCTTTAATTCTCTCATTAAAGCTTTTATGTGAACCGGAGTGCGCGCGCTAACTATCATTATCACTTCGGTGAAAGAACTAAGAGAACTTATATCATAAGCCTGAATATTTTCAGCTTTTTTATCTTCCGCAAGCTTTGATATCCTAAATGCCAGATCCTTATAATCCATTTTATTATTCATTTAAAACCCTTGTTTCCGCCTCCTGCCGCAGGATCAATTTTCCCAGGGAGGATTGAAATCCTCTCCTATAACCACATTCACATCAACCATCCTGCTTTTATCAATATCAGTTTTCACATTTCTGCACCCGAGTATGGCCGAAAGCTCGCTTAAAGCCTGCTGGGATTTTCGCCCTCCGGCCCTGTCAATTATCTGAGTATGACTACAAATGGTGCCGTAATTTCCGTATCTTACAACATCAACATTTCTTTTTCTTAAATAGCGGGTGGTCTCCCGCGCTATTCCGGGAAATCCCGAAGCATTCCAGACCTCCGCCGTTACCGGCTTTTCAAGTTTTCTTTTTCTGTCAGCAGCAGGGATAGGAAGATTAAGCTCCTGGGAATTTAAAATAACATCCAGGACCTCATTGGCACCGGAGCTCTCAACCGACCAATAGCTTATTCCCCACCGCTCTTTGGGGACTCCCGGAAGCTCCTGTAACCTGAATTTTTTCATATTAAACCCCGTAACTTCATCGAAAACCGCCAGAAAATCCTGCGGCCTTAAATTGCTAAAACTATTTTCCCGAAAGCTTTTTAAATTAAAAGAGGCTCTTATTAAATTTTCCGGAGACTTTAAAGTTCTGACCAGGGAATGAAAGAGCCTATGCCTGCGCTCTGCTCTTGCAGTATCGGCAAACAGTGGTTTTTTGTAAAGCAAATATTCAAGAGCTGTTTTCCCATCCATTTTATGAACTCCGGTGGAAATTTCCATATATACTTTATTATCCTCATCTTTAAATTTTTTGTGTTTGTAAACTTCCATTTCAAGCCCGCCGGCAGCCTCTATTAAATCCATAAAAGCTTTATATTTAAATGCAAAATAGTATTGAATATCTATCCTGTTATCCACAAGTCTTTCGATTTCATCTACATATTCTATCATATGCTCATCTTTTGTTTGGCTTTGGCCGGATAACCTTGCATATACCTTATCAACTTTCTGGAAGGCACGCCAGTCGATATCCGAAGAAACGGAAATGGCCGTCTCCACCGGTATCGTCAGTATATCAACAAATCCGGTTTGAGGTTCATAACTTAAAAGAGCTATTAAATCAAGAGAGTCAGAATTCTCAAAGCCGCTAACACATAGCAGCAGTATATTTACCCTTTCACCTGAAATAATATGTCTTTTTAAAGGGCTAAACGAAGAGATAGCTATAAACAGCAATCCTATAATTATTAACAAAGAACCCGCAGAAAACCAAGGGTTGCCGGAATTAATTTTTTTCATTTATAAAAGCTTTTTTCTTTTATAACTTTCAGGACCCCGGGCATTAAATCGTCCCGAACAGATTTACCTTCTCTTATTTTCCTTCTTATTTGACTTGATGAAACATCTATTATTTTATTATCCAGAAAGCTGGCGCTTACCCCTTTGGGTAGATTAATATTCTCCTTGCGTTTTCCCACCACAAGTTCAGCCAGGCAAAGAATTTTCTTCCAGTTCTTCCATTGAGTAAAATTCTCCGCTTCATCCGAACCCGTTAACAGATAACACTTTTGCCGCGGATATTTTTTTTTTAAAATCTCAACTGTTTCCACTGTGTACCCCGAATGGCCGGAATTAAGCTCCACGTCGCTTACTCTCATTTTATCATAAGAAGCCAGGCATCTCTTCAAAAGCTCATATCTTTCCCGGCCTCCCAAAACAGCGCCCTTTCTGTGAGGAGGCCGGCGGGAAGGAATCCAGTAGAGAATTTCGGCATCCAGCTTATTCAGAGCTGTCGTGGCTATTTCAAAATGACCGGCGTGAGGAGGATCAAAAAGGCCCCCGTAGAGAATATAAGCCATAAAAATTTATTCTCTTATCAAACCCTTGCCCGACATACGGTATTTATAAGTTGTCATCTCTTTTACCCCCATAGGGCCCCGGGCATGAAGTTTCTGATTGGAAATTCCTATTTCAGCCCCCATTCCCATCTGGGCTCCATCGGTAAACCTGGTGGAGGCATTATGATAAACACAGGCAGAATCAACCAGGGCAAAAAACTTATCCCTGGCTTTTAAATCATCGCTTACTATAGCGTCACTGTGCCCGGAACCATAGCTTTCAATATGCTCTATTGCCTCATCAATTGAATCAACTACTTTAATAGATAATGTTAAATTCAGGTACTCGCTCGACCAGTCATCTTTTGAAGCTTCTTTCATAGAATAAATTTTTCTTGCTTTTTCATCTCCTCTTAATTCCACTCCTGAAGAAGACAGCTTCCGGCACACAGCAGGAAGTATACGGGAGGAACAATCGGCATGCACAATAAGAGTTTCCACGGCATTACACACGCCGGGCCTTTGGACTTTAGCATTATGGACAATTTTAACAGCCATATCAACATCTGCTTTTTTATCGATATATATGTGACAGAGGCCCTTGCCGTGGCCTATAACGGGGACCAAACTTTTCTTTGATATTTGACTTATCATTTTTTCGCTTCCGCGCGGAATAACCACATCGACAATGCCCTTAAGAGAGACGAGATAATCTACAAGATTCCTGTCAGTGTCATCGAGCACATATACAGCATCTTCCGGAACAGATGTCTGCTTTAACGCTTCACGAATATAATGTCCTATGGCCAGATTACTGTTTAAAGCCTCTGTACCTCCCCTTAAGATAACGGCATTTGAAGACATAAGGCACAAGGCCGCAGCATCTGCGGTAACATTAGGCCGGGATTCGTATATCATAGCCACAACCCCCAGAGGAACCCTGACTTTTTCTATTTCAAGTCCGGCATCTGTCTTTCTTTTTTCAATTATAGTTCCCACCGGATCCTCAAAGCCGGCCACGTCCCTGACGCCCTTAATCATCGACCTTATTCTTTTTTCATCCAGTACAAGACGGTCTATAAGGGACTCGCTTAAACCGTCCTCTCTGGCTGCCTCCACATCAATTTCGTTTCTAAACTTAATATCATCTATTTTGCTCTCAAGTAAATCGGCTATTTTATTTAAAGCTTTTCTTTTATCCTCAGAGCTTATTTCTCTCAGTTTCCGGCTTGCCCTAAGAGCTTTAAGCCCCATATTAAATATTTCTTCCTGTTTTTCTCTGCCAGTACTGTTTTCATTCATAAAAACACTCCCCTTATCATTCAACTGCAAGATTGTCCCGGTGAATAGCCTCATCATAAGTCTTATACCCGAGAATCTCTTCTATTACACAGCTACTTTTTCCTTTAATCTTTTTCAAATCCTCGGAGGAATAGTTTACCAGCCCCCTGGCAACCACTTGGCCCCGGGAATTAACACAACTCACAAAATCCCCTTCGGAAAAACGCCCTACTATCTTTTTTATTCCCACCGGCAGAAGAGAAGCATTATTTTTCGTTATCGCCTCAAGTGCCCCCTCGTCCAGATAAAGCGAACCCGAAGATTTCAAACCGTGGGCAATCCACCTTTTTCTATGGCAAAGCCCGCTACTACCGGAGGTAAAAACAGTCCCCGGATTAACTCCTCCGGCAATCTGTTTTAAAACGCCTTTTTTTCTTCCGCTTGCAATATAAGTGCTTCCTCCGCAAAGACGGGAAAACATTTCAGCCGCTTCCAATTTACTTTTCATCCCCCCCACACTGTAATTCGATGTTTTTTTATTTACAAGGCCCAATACACTCTCATCCAGCTTATTAACTTCCTTTAACACCGAGCCTTCTTTATCCATTAATCCATCCACATCCGTAAGCAAAACAAGCATTTCAGCATCCATTTTAGAGGCGACAACAGATGCCAGGCGGTCATTATCGCCAAGCTTTATTTCTTCTACCGCTACCGTATCGTTTTCGTTTATAATGGGAACAACTCCCATCTGAAGAAGTGTGAATATAGTGTTGCGGCTGTTAAGATAACTTTTTCTTTCCGCCAGGTCTCCGGATGAGAGTAGTAACTGAGCGGTTTTTCTTCCCTGGCGGGCAAAACACTTTCTATAAGCATTCATTAATTCAGGCTGGCCGATGCTGGCCATGGCCTGCTTTTGATTTATGGATAAATCTTCCGGCCGGCAGCTCATCATTCCGCAGCCGGCGCCTATAGCCCCGGAAGAAACCACTATAAGATGGCGGCCTCTTTTAAAAAAATATTTACTTTCTTCTGCCAGCCTTGCTATATTCTCTTCATCAAGACAGCCCTTGCCTTTAGTTATAACATTTGTTCCTAGTTTAACTACTGCTATTGATTCCATTTATTAAGGCAAGCAAATATACAGGCCGAGGCGCAAAAATGATTTCAGGACGGAATGACGTCTATATATTTTCTGTCCCGTTTCCTTCGAAATTTTACAGCACCGTCAACAGAAGCATAAAGAGTATCATCTCTACCCCTGCCGACATTAATGCCGGGATGATATTTTGTTCCTCTCTGCCTTACAATAATACTTCCGGCAGTAGCAGGCTCTCCCCCAAAAAGCTTAATGCCCAGCCGGCGGCCGGCACTGTCCTTTTTATTTTTTACGGATCCTTTTCCTTTTTTATGAGCCATAATATTTTATCTCCTCTACTTAATACTTTCTATAAGCACTCTGGTAAATTTTTGCCGGTGACCGACTTTTCTTTTATACCCCTTGCGGCGTTTTTTCTTAAAATTTATTTTTTTAGGTCCCTTTACAGAGTCAAGTGTTTTTGCATTTACAGCTGCATCCTTTACATAAGGGGTTCCCGTTTTTATTTTTTCCCCATCTCTCATAAACAGCACTTTATCAAAAACATATTTATCTCCGGATTTTAAGCCGGCCTTATCAATAAGTACCGTTTCGCCCTCTTTAAGCATTTCCTGATTTCTTCCGTTTTCAACTATTGCATATTTCATAATTTAAACCTCTCTGATCTTAATTTTTCTATAAAAATAATTTACCCTGTCCCACCGGAATTAAAATCCGGTGAAATATAAAATAACCATATAACAGCAATTTTCAAGTATATATAAAAAAGGGCGCGGTTGTCAAAAATTACAACAGCTGCGCAGCCATAGCAGCCAGAGGACTTCTTTCACCGGAGCTCAGAGTTACATGGGCAAAAAGCTCCTGCCCCCTGAATTTTTCGGCCAGATAAGTAAGTCCGTTTGAAGAGGAATCAAGATAAGGATTGTCTATCTGGTAAGGATCTCCGGTAAGAACAACCTTGGTATCTCTGCCTGCCCTGGAGACAATTGTTTTTACTTCCAGGGGAGTAAGATTCTGAGCTTCATCAACTATTATAAACTGGCCCGGAATGCTTCTCCCTCTTAAATAAGTCAGAGCCTCTATTTGAATTTTTCCCGTTTCAAAAAGTTCGCTGAGAACTTCAGGAACATTAAAGTCACCGCTTTTTCTGCTTTTAGGTTTTTCAACTGCCGGCTTTCGACCGCTTACATCGGTAAGAAACTCAAGATTATCGTAAAAAGCTCCCATCCAGTTTGAAAGCTTTTCTTCTTTTGTTCCCGGCAGATAGCCAATGTCCTTTCCCATGGGAATAACAGGCCGGGATATAAGAAGCCGCCTGTAATCTTTTGTATCAAAAGTCTGATGGAGGCCGCAGGCAAGGGCCAGCAGGGTTTTTCCCGTGCCGGCCACCCCCACTAAAGTTACAAGACTGATTTCAGGCCTCAGAAGGGCTTCCACGGCAAATTTCTGCTGGACATTTAAAGCCTTTATCCCCCACACTTTCTTCCGGCCGTATTTAAGACCGGTAATTAAATCCTGCTCGCAGTCATAGCGCCCCAGGGCAGTTTTATTTTTGCCGGAAGTAGATTTAACAAAAGCAAATTCATGGCATAAAAGCTCTTCACCCTCCGGGGAAGGCATTTTTCCCTGTGAAATAAACTCATCAACAAGGTTGTCTTCCATTTCAATATCCCGCCAGCCTGTATAAAGTTTTTCAAAAGAAACCTTAGCCTTTTCAAAATCCTGAACCTCAAGCCCAAGCACTTCGGCTTTGACCCTCATATTTATATCTTTGGAAATAAATATTACCCGCGCTCCTTTTTCCTTGATACCAAGGGCCACAGATAATATCTGGTTATCTGATTTTCTTACCAGGTCCTTGGGAACCTTGGCTCTGGCCCGGGTTTCTATTTTTATTACCCCCCCTTTATCTGTCATAACCCCTTCAGAAAGCTTTCCCTTTCCTCTCAAGGCATCAAGCCTTCTGGATATCATGCGGGCATTTCTTCCTCTTTCATCCGAAAATTTTTTAAGATTGTCAAGTTCCTCTATAACCTCAAGAGGAAGAGCTACAATATTATCCTCAAAATTATATATGCTGTCGGGATCATGTATTAAAACATTGGTATCTAAAACAAAAGTTTTTTTTCTGGTATCCATAATTAAACAGAATCTCCTAATTCTTTTTTACATAACTCATAATAGTTGCAGTACCGGCAAAATCTTCTCTGCCCGGTCAGCGGATATCTTTCCTTTTCAAAAGGGATATTTCTTTCGGGGTCCTTCAGCTCCGATTTCATTTCTTTTATACTCCCTGTTATTTCTTTTTTCGCCATTTCCAGAGAAGAAGCATCTACCTTTATTTCCCGGCAGTCGCCACTGATAAGATACTCTATACGCCCAGCGATATTATCGGGGCTTACCCCCATCTTTTGCGCCAGATAAAGACAATAAACATAAATCTGGTCTGCGTGCGAGCTTTGTTTCTTTCCCGTCTTCCAGTCAGTAACGACCCATTTCCCGGAAGGCCTTCTGTAAGCAAGATCGGGAACCGCATATATGTCAATACCGGAAACTTTGAAAGTATCCATTCCTTCGGTAATCTCGACACAGTCGCCTCCGGCTTCGGATATTTCCTTAAATGAGGATGAATTTAATATATTTGGAATTGCGGTATAAAGCTTATCCTTTATCTTTTTTATTAGCGATTCAGAAAGGCCATTTCCATAATAAAATCCGTGCAGCATAAGATAGCTGTTGGGGCTCTTTTTCCAAAGCTCGGGCTGCTGGGATTCTTTCCAGGCACTGTTTAACAGAAAACGAACTTTTTCTATAAGCTTATCCTGAGCGGGAAGGCTGCCCGTGGACTTAAGTATTTTTGCGGCATATTCGGCAACCTCATGAATAGCGCTTCCCAAAAGCAGATGAATGCCGGTAAGCTTTTTAAGCCGGTATGCCTGTTTTGCCTCTTCGCCGGCATCATCCATCCATCCGTTGTGGGAAAGATAATAATTGAAATAATACTTTCTGCGGCATTCCTTAAAAGTGCTTTTTCTGGAAGAAGACCAGCTGAAAAGCGGATATTCAGTTACTTTAAATGTCATTGCTCCATCCTTTATTCTACTTCATCAGACAACTGCTTATTTATACATTTTCTGTTAACACAATGCAACTCAAAACCCCTTTAAAAATTTAAATATAAAAAGTAGAGTATAAATGAGTACAAAATATATATTTGACATGGGCTTAAATTAAATTCTATAATCGCCGGGGATAATCAACACCGAGGTTGAAAATAAAACTGTTAAATCTTTTTTAATTTATGAATAAAAAAACCAATATAAAATTCGCAAGTCTTTCCGGGGTATATACTTCTTCAATACTTGCAGACAAGAGTCTTAGTTTTTCTCAAACTATTAAAAAAGAGAAACAAGAGATTTAAGCCATGGGCTGCGCAGCAATATATTTAATACTGATATTTTTAATACTTCTTCCTTTTTTATTTGCCCAGCTTATAACAGGAGCCTTTATGATTCTTGGATTCAGCCCGGAAGTTGCAGTGTTTTTACTGATTGCCGTTATTTTGGGAGGACTGATAAATATTCCCGTAAAAAAATGGGAAACCGCACCCCGGAAGATACACAACAGCGGCCCTTTTTCTTTTTTACAAAGAGTCATAAAGCCCAGGCCCAGGATACTGGCGGTAAATGTGGGAGGGGCCATAGTGCCCGGCCTTGTAAGCATATGGCAGATTTACCGGATTTATACCGAATTCATATACCGCAACCCGGGCCTGGTAGTAGTCTTTCCCATGATACTGGCAATGAACATTTTTATAAGCTATAAAATCGCCCGCCCGGTAGAAGGAAAGGGAATAGTAATGCCCGCTTTCATACCTCCGGTCTTTGTGGCTTTTGCCAGCATTATGTTCTACCCCGCTATTGCTCCGGTTATAGCTTTTCCGGCTGGAGTGCTGGGGGTGCTCATCGGAGCGGACCTGATGCATCTGAAAGATATAAAAAACCTGAATGCGCCAATAGGCAGCATAGGCGGAGCGGGCACATTTGACGGCATCTTTTTATGCGGAGTATTCAGCGTTTTACTAAGCGCAATTTAAAAAACCCGGCCCCCAGGAGAAAAGATATAAAATCAATAAGCTTTTTCATTTTTTTTACTCCTAATCTATGTGTATCTCTTTAACAAATTTTATATTCCTCATGATGCATTTTATAGTCTCTTCTGAGCACTATCTTCTTACCAATCTCTTTTTCAATGCTTTCAAACCCCTTTCTTTCCACTTCTTCGGCAACCCTGGGATGAATAAAAAGATTTATTTTCTTTCCGGGCATACTCCGGCCTTTTTTCAACAGTTCTCTCTTAACTTTAATATACATGGTTACCTCGGAAAATATCATGCCGCTTCCTCCGCAGTAAGGACAATCCCGGCAGAGCTTCTCTACAATAGACTCCTTTCTTCTCTGACGGGTCATCTGTATTATTCCCAGCCGGGTCATGGGAAATATCTTAAAGCGGGCCTTGTCAACAACCATCTCTCTTTTCATCAAATCCAAAAGTTTCTTTTTATTTTTCTTATCATTTAGGTCAATGAAATCAATTATTATTATTCCTCCTATATCCCGCAACACTATTTGAGAAACAGCGGCACAGGCGGCTTCCTTATTCACTTTAAGAGCGGTTTTTTCCCGGCTTTCACCTGAGGTGTAACTTCCCGTGTTTACATCTATAGCGGTGAGGGCTTCTGTCTGTTCGATTATTATATATCCTCCGCAGTCAAGATTAATAGTTCTTTTACGCAAACTGTCAATCTGATGCTCTATCTTGTATCTCTCGAAAAGAGGGATATTGGATGAATAATATTTAACTTTTGATGCAAGTTCGGGAAAAGTTTTTTTAACAAAAGAACGTACCGTTCTATAAACCTTTTTATCATTTATCAAAAACACTTCCGTGGATTCATCCAGAAATTCGCGCGCAGTATAAAGGGCTACATCCGACTCTTCATACAGAACCGCCGGATTACCTCTTTTTTTAGCTTTTTGAGCTTCTCTGGTTATGCTTTTATGGACCTT
>JBNJFW010000014.1:0-14956 GCA_051747165.1 Elusimicrobiota bacterium
GGCTGTAGCCGGTTACGGAGGAAGGCGAAATTATCTTTACTCTGTCTGCGAATCCGGCTTTCATGAGGGCAATCTTTATGAGAAGGTGGTATTTGCCGAAACGGCACGGACCGTCGGCGCTGGGCATAAGATAGTAATAGTTTCCGCTGTTTTCGGAAAGAAATTTAAGCAGTCCTCCCAGGGTGATAATCATGGGAAGGCATTCTTTGCCCGATGTGTATTTTCGGCCCAGTTCAAGATGTTCTCTTGTATCAACCGGCATAGAAGAGGTCTTTGCCCCTATGGAGTTAAGCACAGCGGCGGTTGTAATGGAGCTTTCGCCCATCCAGGGAATAAGTATTTTCTCATTGCTTTTTATTGCTTCCAAGACAGTTGCCGATTCTTGCAGTTTTCTGAAATCGGGCAATTGCTCTTTTTCGGGCGGTTGGTAATTGTTTATTCCATAGACAAAAGCTTCGATGCGGGTTTTAAATCCCGCTTTTCCTGTATAGGCGTCTGATTCAAGTATGGCGTAGGGTTTGCCTTTTGAAATATACTGGAAGAAATGTATTAAAAAGCTGTCGGGACCGCAGGAATACACAGAAAGCCATACGGGGTATATTCCGGGCTTTTTTCTTATTTCCTCGGCAATTTGAAGAAGCTTTTGGCCGTATCCCCAGAAAACGGACTCAAAAGGGGGGGATGAGTTTTTAAGGGGATAGGATGAAGCGGGAAGTGATATTGCTCCGCTTTCTCTAAGGGCTTCAGGTATTCCGGCTCTTATGAGTGAAGAATTTATTATATATGGATGGCCAAGCAATACTACCGCCGGTATATTGTTTTTATCAGCAAATTTAAGAGCTCTTTTACCTGATTTCTGGCATTCGGCGGAAAATGAATCCTGGATGCTGAGAGCTTTCTTGAATGCTCTGCGTATGTCAGGCAGGCTCCGGCCCAGTTTTTCTTTTAGTTCTAAAAAAGTTTTTATATTACTTTTAATACCCTCCTTAAGGTTAAGGGTGGGACTTAATATTTTGGTGTTAATTTTAGGGCTGAACATGTCCGGGGCCGCCTGGGAAAGAGGACAGGCATAGCAGCGGCCTGTATTTTCTTTGCCGTAAGAATCAGATATTTCAAGAATTTTAGGGAAGAATATAAAGTCTTCGTTTTCCTGCATTTTTGCCTGGCCTCCTATAATCTGAAGAGGAGCGCAGAAGGTTGATTCGCATAACCTGGATCCTTCTTCCACCGGCTGAAAATTGTCGCTTTCGGTAAGTTTAATCGAGAAGCCCAGTTCCTGGAAAAATGTTATTGAAAAGGGCAGTATTTCTTCGTTTTCAAGACCCCGGGGTATACCAACGCTTGTTTTAGATTTGCTCGGCTTTATATAGCTTTGAATTAGTTTTTCCCTTTCTGCAAAAGGATCCGGCGCTTTGGCGATTTTTGCTTCCTTTTTAGGTTTTTCCTCGAATTTATCGCATGCGCCCCCCCAGAAGAAAACTTCTTCTTTATCCCCCGATTTTAATTTTATGCGCTGGATAGGGCACATATTGCCTTCGGTGCATCCGTCTTTTGAACGGCACCTGAATGTTTTTCTTTCTATTACCCGGCTGGAGAGAAAGGGCTTTAAATTTAGAGCCGCACTCATATCCTCCCTGCTTTCTATTTCGCGCTTTGCCAATACGGCTATGCCCAGGGCCCCGGGAGTTCCGGGTGAAGGGGGTACGGTTATCTCTTTTCCCGTTACGGCGGAAAGGGCAGCGGCCAGGGCAGTATTTGTGGCGGGCTTGCCCTGCATGAAAATCTTTTTTCCGTAATCTCTGTTTCCTTTCACTCTGTTATCGTAATTCAGTACAATGGAATAGTACAGTCCCGCCACTATTTCCGGTACTTCAGCTCCCCTGCGTTTTGCTTCATCAATTTGTTCTGAAATAAATACGGCGCAGTGCTGTCCGAGATCAACGGCCCGGGGAGCCTCTAAAGCAATTTTGCCGAATTCCTCTATATTTTTAATACCCAGGCTGGATAACTGTTCTGCCAGAAAAGAGCCGGTCCCGGCTGAGCAGACAGTATTCATGCATGAATCTATTACCCGCCCGGAATCAAGGCGGGTATATTTTGCGTCCTGTCCCCCTATGTCCACCACAGTGTCAACTTCGGGATCGTAATAATGAGCTCCGGCTGCATGGGCTGCTATTTCATTTAATACAAATATGCGGGGTCTTTTTTCTTCCGGGAGTGAAGCCTTAAGCGCTCCCGAAACAATTTCCCGGCCGGAGCCCGTAATTCCTACTGCCTTGAGTGAGTTGAAAAGGCTCCGGGGTATTTTTTTTAGCAGTTTACGCGCGGCTTCTACCGGACGTCCGGATGTCTCTGTATAATCTTCAAAAACAGGCTGGCCGTTAAAAACAACTATTTTTGAGCCGGTAGAACCTATGTCTATGCCGGCAACGTAGTTTTTATTGTTGGATGTTTTTTCTTGCTGTTTTTTGCTGCATTTGTGAACCTTGGCTAAGGATTTACTTAAAGGAGGCAGGAACTTCGGAGGCTTAACGTTGGAATCGGCATCAATATTTTCTTTTTTGCTGTATTTTTCTTCAAGGCCTTCTATTGCTGCGCCCAGGGCTTCAAAATAAAGTGAACTTTCAGGTACGAGCACTTCTTTTTTTGCTCCCAGGCTTTTGCGTATTGTGTTTTGAATCCTTTTTAAAACGGATAGTCCTCCTATTATAAGGACTTTGGGATTTATTCCTTTTTTTGATGCCAGCTCGATAGCGCTTTTTGCAGATGCGTCCAGAAGTCCGGCCACCACTTCTTCAATATCGTGCCCGGCATTAAGAAGATGGGTGAAATCTGTTTTCATGGTTACTCCGCAGCGCTTTGTTATATCGACTGCTTTGGCATTGCGGGCAAGTTTATCGGCTTTTATAATATCGCAGTCTATGCGGCTCATTATCTGATCCAGAAAGGTTCCCACTCCCGCCGCGCAGCGGGGGTTAAGACTGTAGTCGGACAAGCCCTCTTTGTTTAAATTAAGAACAGAAAAGCCTCCGCCTCCCAGCCGTATAATAGTTATATCACAAGAGGGGTAAAGAAAACGGCCTGCTCTTTCCTGGGCTGCTTTTTCTACAATTGACGGGAAGGGCAGGCTCTTTCTGAACCTTCCGGTGGTTAATATCCTGTCGGAGGGTTTTATATCCCATTGTTTTTGAAGAATATTCCAGCAATTTTCTATATCCTGACGGTGAGGCATGAAAAAGCTGTCTTTAATAACAGTTTTATCTTCTTTTTTTTCTATTTTTGCCGCTTTAAAACTGACTTTTCCTATATCTATACCTATGGTAATCATCTTTTTTATTCCTCTTTCTGTTTTTATTGTTAAACTTATTTCATTAAAAGATTAGTTTTCTTTTAAAAAGTCTAAGGCCTTACAGCTATACTGGCCCTATAGAGGGCGCTTCCTGTGTGAGTATTATGCGTCCATCCTATAAGCCCGGCGACTTTGTTGAATTTAACAGCCTCAATTTTTTTTATCGTAGAGCGTCTTGTTATAGTTTTTGAGTTCTTCAACCAGTTGGGCAAATTCTTCATGGAATCACATCCAGGGCGGCTATATTTCTTGAAAGTACATCGTTTTTCCCGATCCCCTTTGCAGAAAGCCCCGGTATAGATAAAAAAACCGGGAAAAATAGAAAAGGGGATTTAATTCTAAGAAATTTTTTGCTCATGTGTTGTTTTGTAGTAAAATTAAACAAAACTGTCAAGATTTATCGCTTTTTAAAAGCCGGGCTCGCGTGCGGTTTGAATATGACTGTGTATTTTGTATAATCGCTTGCAGTTGAGTTAAATTTAATATGAGGATATATAATTAAGGGTGCAAGCAGAAAAAAACAATAGAGTGTGTAATGTCATTAAGAGCCAATATTGCGGGTTTTGCTCGGGTGTTACCATAGCGTTGCGTAAAGCGGAGGCTGCTGCTTCTGATTATCCTGTGTATACCATGGGTCCGATCATACATAATCCCCAGGTAGTTGAAAACTTGCGCAAAAATAATATAATAGATATTACGAGCAAGGGTGGGGCTGAAGATACTAATGAAGGTGATTCCATTCTTATAAGGAGTCATGGTATTCCTTATGAGGAAGAGTTGCACTTAAAAAATTTAAATTTAAATATAATTGATGCAACCTGCCCTAAGGTAAAAAAAGCTCAGAAAATCTTCAGTAAGCTTGCGCATAAGTATGACCGGGTTTTTATAGTAGGAAAGAAAACTCATCCGGAAGTCAAAGGAATTATATCAAGGGCTCCCGGAAAAGGTTTTGTGCTTTCCGGTCCGGAAGAAGCCGGGAAAATTTCTCCCGGCAGAAATGCGGGGGTTTTAGTTCAAACAACTTATAGACGGGAATTGTTTTTCAAGACGGTTTTTGAATTATTGAAAAAGTTTAATGTTGTAGAGGCCCACAACACGATTTGCGAAGAAACAATAAACCGGCAAAAAGAATTAAAGATATTAGCGCAAAAAGTTGATATCATTTTTATCATAGGCGGTAAAAACAGCTCAAATACCAAAAGGCTTTTTGAACTGTCTAAAGAGTTAATTGAATCTTATCACGTTGAAACTCCGGATGAGGTTTTACCTGAATACATAAAAGGTAAACAAAATATCGGAATAGCAACCGGGGCGTCAACGCCCATGGAGATTGTTGAAGAAATTGAAAATAAAATAAAAAATCTAATATAAGGAGAATATTAAAAGAATGGCAGAAGAAAAATTAAGTATGGAAGATGTCGTAAGACATGTTGAAGAAACAACCGGCCAGGGCCGGATCGTTAATGGAAAGATTATTGACATTGATGAAGAAAGAGAAACTGTACTCGTAGATACGGGCCAGAAGGCGGAGGGCGTTCTTAATTTAAGCGAATTTGAGGACGAAGAAATTAAAGTCGGAGACGAGGTAGAAGTTTACATAATAAAGCAGAGCCCCGACTATGAACATCCGCCTGTACTCTCTCATAAAAAAGCGAAATTTGAAAAGAAATTTGAAGAAATGGAACAGGCCTACAAGGAAAAACTGGTGCTTGACGCAGTTCTTGAAAGAAAAATAAAAGGAGGCATGATTGCCGATATATCCGGTGTGAAAGCTTTTATGCCCGCTTCTCTTATAGGCTATCCCATGGTTAAGGATTTAGATTCTGTTGTAGGTAAAACAGTACCGTGCAGGATAATAGATTTTGACCGTCGCAAGAAAAATATAGTTGTCTCATGGAAAAAAGCCATAGAGGAAGATGTAAGAAGAAAGAGGGAAGAACTTTTTGAACAGTTATACCCTGGAAAAACGGTAACCGGAAGAGTTTCCGGAATTAAAAGTTTCGGGGCGTTTGTGGATATCGGAGGAATAGACGGGCTTTTGCATATAAGCGAGCTTTCCTGGGGGCATGTAAATAAAGTTGAAAATGTTCTGGAAGTTGGCGAGGAAATAGAAGTCAAGGTTAAAAATTTTAATCCCAGCTCTAACCGGATTTCATTAAGTCTTAAAGACACCATGCCTCATCCCTGGGAAAACATCGAAGATAAATATTCCGATGGCGATATTGTTAAAGGAAAAATAACAGGTGTTACCTCATACGGAGCATTTGTGGAAATCGAGCCCGGGGTGGAAGGACTTGTGAGGACTGAGGAAATATCCTGGACCGAAAATATAAAACATCCTCAGGCTGTTTTAAGCAATGGGGACACTATTGAAGTTAAAATTTTAAATGTAGACCGGGAAAACGAGAAAATGGCTTTAAGCATTCGTAAGACCCGGCCGAATCCCTGGGAGGAAGTTGCGGAAAAATATCAGGCCGGCAATACTCTTGAAGGCGAAGTATCCCATATAACAGACTTTGGAGCCTTTGTGATGGTTGAAAAGGGCGTGGAAGGCCTTATTCATATAAGCGATATTACCTGGGAAAAAGAGATAAAACATCCGGGTGAAGTCCTTGAAGTGGGCCAGAAAGTTAAAGCCAAAGTTCTGGGAATAGACGCCGATAAGCAGAAGGTGTCGCTTGGATTAAAGCAGCTGGAAGAAAATCCCTATAATGACTACCCCAAAGGAAGCAATGTTGAGGCTACAGTAACGGAGGTTCAGAAAGGGGGAGCTTACCTGAAACTTGAAAACGGCCTTGAAGCTTACCTTCATATATCCAATTACGACCCTGAAAGAACAGATGATTTAAGAGAACATCTCGATGAAGGGGATACCGTAAAAGCGCGTGTGGTTAAAAACAATCCGGAGAAAAAATATATTGAGGTTAGCAGAAAAGATATGCTCCGGTCAAAAGAAAAAAAGAATATGGAGAAATACATGGACTCTTCGAGCGGTCGCGGAGCCACTTTAAAAGACCTTATCGGAGATAAATTAAAAGGTCTTACGGAAAAAGACGAAAATAAATAAAAACCTATGAAAGCGGCTTTTATCTTTAGCGTAGTTTTTTTTTTACCGCTCCGCTTAACGCGTATTACCAGCTAAGAACCAAAAAATTCAACTGGAGAGAAACGCATACCGATAATTTCATTGTTTATAATTATCTCTCTGAAGAAAACAAGACTTTTTTAAATCTTCTTAATAAGCTTGAATATTTTCATGAGGAATTAAGTGATCTCCTGAACATTGAATTTCCACATAAAAGCCCGGTATTTTTTTATAAAAACCATACTCATTTCCGCCAGAACAGGATAGCTGCCGTGGGGGAAGGCACTCTTGGCTTTGCGGATAAATTTAAGAGCCGCCTGGTTATACCTTATATGAGTTCCCCTTACGAGCTTTCCCATCTTGCGGCGCATGAATTTACCCATGTTGCCCAGTTTGAAGTTTTATATGGGGGCACCTGGCGCTCTCCCCGGCTTATAAAGGGGCTTTCCGGACTTGAGCCTCTCTGGATTATGGAAGGAATGGCCGAGAATATAGCTTATGACATTCTAGGCGAAGAGTGGAATGCCTATGACAGAATGATTTTAAGGGACGCGGTTTTGTACGACCGGCTTTATTCATTTCGACAGCTTCAAAATTTTGCTCCCCTGCACGGGGATGTTTACCTGGGATACAAACAGGGACATTCGGCCATGGATTTTCTGGTGGAAAAAGAGGGCCGGGAAATACATTACAGTATTCTTAAGGCAATGCGCAATAATCTGGATCCTTTAAAGTCTTTTGAAAGTGCTACTACCCAATTCAAAGATTTACATGATTTTAATGACAGATGGAAAAAATGGATTACTGATAGAGTAAAAGAAGAAGTCAAGGAAAAAGATATTGCCGGAGACAAATACCTTCCTATAGTTAAGGATGATTATAACAGTAGAAACCCTGTATATGATTCATATGGTAATTTTTATTACGTGAGCAACAGGGGGGTTAAAAATGAAATATACTACCGCTCACAAGAAAGGGACAAAAAAATAATTCCTAATTTCTTTGTTTCCAAAGCAGACAACCTTATTACCGGCGACCGAATTTACGATAGAATTATCGACTATTCTTCTGAGTCAAATTTGCTTGTATTCGCAGCTCGTATAAATCAGAAGGATTACCTCTGTCTTTATAATTCCTCCTCGGGTGAAGTTAAGAAGATTGATCCCGGGCTAAAAGAAATTTGTTCCCCGGCCATATCTCCCGACGGAACAATGCTTGCTTTCACCGCATTGGACGGTTTCAACAGAAATATATATATTCATAATATAAACTCCGGCAGAACATACCCGCTCACCGATGATATATACCCGGATTTCGGTCCTTCTTTTTCTCCCTCATCAGATAAAATAATAACTGCCTCGGAAAGAAATTACCGAAAGGATTTAAGAGAAATTGATATCCAAAGCAAAGAAATTACGTGGCTGGGTGAAACCGGTTTTAATGATTTTCACCCTGTTTATCTTAAGAGCGGAAAAATAATATATTCTTCCGATAAGAACGGAAGTATAAATCTTTATGCTGCATCCGTTGACTCGGGAGAACGTTATGCTCTTACAAATATTGAAAGCGGTGCTTTTTATCCCGGGTGTTTCGGTGAAAAAATTTTAGCCTCCTTATATTATGACGGCAGCTATAAGATTTCAGAAATACCGGTTGAAAAAAAGTTTGAATTAACTAAGGAAAAACGTGAACCTCCAAAGCTTTTTGATAATGATTATGTAAATAAAGAAGATTTAGAAACAAAAAGGGCCCGGGGTAGGTTTTCCACGGATTTGTTTTTGCCCAGTTTCATGTATGCCTCCGATGTGGGCTTTATAGGAGGGGGAGCATTAATAATGTCTGATTATTTTGCTTACAATACCGTTGAGCTTTACGGTTGGGGGTGGCCGGCTTCCTATGAGGCCAGCATAGGCTATGTTAACCGGAAATTCAGACCGGACATATTCTTTTCCTTATCTGCCACCGGAAGAAAGTTCAGGATAATAGGAGAAGAAGACCTTTTCCGCCGGGACCGTTATATGGCTTCGGCCGGACTCCGCTACCCACTGACAAGGTATAACGCCCTGGGCAGTTATGTTCATGCCTCATCTCGGGAAGAAAAAAATATTGATGAAAATGAAGTCCGGGATTATGAAAGCGATACCGGGGCAGGTATCACTTTTGAAAGAAATACAAGTCTTTTCAAGCCTTTCCAGGCTTTCCGGGGAGGAAGATTAAACCTGGGTGCTTATTTTGCCCGGCCTCTTGAAAAAGAAGGGCTTGATTACAATCATTATTCTCTTTCAACGGCTAGATATGTACCATTAAATAAGAATATTGTTCTTGCCGGCAGGGCTTCTCTTGCCCGTTCGGAGGGTCCCGATTTTCGCGTATTCAGCCTGGGCGGAAGAAATAATCTCAGGGGATATTCAAGAGAGTCTTTTCTCGGAAATAATGCTGTTTCTTTGACTTCGGAAATGAGGTTTATGCTTTTTCCCGAAATTAACTGGCATATTTCATTTATGTGGCCGGATATTAATATATACAGCTTATCCGCGAGTGTGTTCAGCGATGCCGGAACGGCTTTCAGGGATAAAAGCCCGGCGGAGAGATTTGATATGTGGGGCTCTTCATGGGGGGCGGGAATTAAACTGAATTTTTATCTTCTGCAGCAGGCGCCGGGGTTTCTGAGCGTGCAGCTTGCCACCCCCTATGAAAAAGGTGATAAATGGGTTACATATTGGACTTTTTCTGCAGGGCATGTTAGATGGTAAATCCTGCCGGGGATAATTCTTCTTCGCTGGTTGCAAAGGCTTCTTCAGTTTCTTCGGCAACCCTTATATCTCGTATACTCGGATACGCCAGAGACATGCTCATTGCAAAATATTTCGGGGCGTCAATGGCTGCGGATGCCTTTTTTGTTGCTTATAAAATTCCCAATTTATTCAGAAGATTATTGGGGGAAGGCTCGCTTTCCACCTCATTTATTCCGGTTTATACCCGGTATCTGACAGCCGGGGATGAAGAGGAAGCCGAAAAACTTGTTAGGTCTGTATTCGGCGTTTTCGGCCTTTTGTTTATTCTGCTTACTTTTGGCGGAATAATATTTGCTCCTCAAATAGTTTCTGTTATTGCCCCCGGCTTTTCCGATACACCGGAAAAATTCAGGCTTACCGTAACTCTTACCAGAATAATGTTTCCCTTTCTTATGGCTGTGGGCCTGGGAGCTATAGCCCTGGGAATACTTAATTCACGGCGCATATTTTTTATTCCTGCAGTTGCTCCTTCCATGCTGAGTATTTCGGAAATAATATTCATACTTGCTATTAGCCCCTTTCTTGATCCTCCGGTTAAAGCTTTGGCTCTGGGGGTGGTCGCCGGCGGTTTTGCGCAGTTTTTTATACAGGCCGCGTTTATTAAGAAGGATACATCCATAAGGCCACAGCTGAATTTAAATCACCCGGGATTAAAAAAAATATATCGCCTTATGCTTCCCGCCATATTCGGACTTGCGGTTTACCAGTTAAATATTTTAGTTGATACGGTATGCGCTACTCTTCTGATGGAAGGAAGTGTGAGCTTTCTTTATTACGGTAACCGGCTTGTCCAGTTTCCGCTGGCTCTTTTCGGGACTGCCATGGCCACGGTCACTCTTCCTCTGATGTCGGAAAATGCCGCAAAAAAACAGGAGAGGCGCTTTAAGGATACCTTTTCCACAGCTCTTCGCGGAATATCTTATTTTATATTGCCCTCTGCCATAGGGCTTATAATCTTCGGCGAACCCATAATTAAACTCCTTTTTGAAAGAGGAGAGTTTACATCACTGCATACATCCAGCACCGCCTGGGTTCTCATGTTTTATTCTTTCGGCCTCATATTCTTTGCGGGGGTTAAAGTAGCGGTAAGCGCATTTCACTCCCTGCAGGACACAAAAACTCCGGTGCTGGTGGCTTGCGTAGCTCTGGCAATTAACGCAATACTAAACATAATTGTAGTAACTTATTCGCCGGTAAGAGAATATTTTTCTACCGGCGGGCTTGCTTTTTCAACATCGATAGCTTCGGCATTTAATTTCATTTTGCTTATGTTAATATTTACCAAAAGAAAAGGCGGAATCGGCTTTGGGAAAATAAAAAACTTTTTTTTGAACCATATATTTCTTACTGTTTTTCTGGCTGCTTTTCTTTTAATTGTAAAATCCTGGAGTGAAAACTGGAATTTAATATTAAGAGTAGCTTTTGTGCTCTTTTCGGCGTCTGCCTTTTACATTTTTTTATCAATTATTTTTAAAATTCCGGAGTTTGAAATTATGAAAAAAACTTTTTTAACAAAAAATGAAACTTAGAGATCTGCCCTCCGAAGCCGGCGTATATATGTTCATGGACTCCTCAGGAAAAGTCATATATGCGGGTAAGGCGGTGAATATCAAAAAAAGAGTTCAGTCTCATTTTTCTTCTCCCGCCGGAGCCCGTCACTTCTCCATGATTTCCCGGGTAAAAACTGTTGATTTCATAACATGTAAAAATGAGAAAGAGGCTTTAGTTCTTGAAGAAAGGCTTATTAAAGAACTTAAGCCGCGGTACAACATTTCCCTTAGAGACGGTAAAACATACCCATTTATTGAAATAACTTCAGGAGACAAATACCCCTGCCTGAAAATAACCAGGGACCGCAGAGATAAAAAATCCATGTATTTCGGCCCCTTTCCCAATGTTTCGGATACAAGAAAAGCTATTAAAACTCTTCATTACCTTTTTCCCCTGAGGAAATGCAAAAAGTTTTCGAAAAGAGAGAAGCCCTGCCTTAACTATCAGATAAAAAGATGCATGGCTCCCTGTGCCTCAAAGGTAAAAGAAGATGAGTACAGAGAAATACTTCAAGAGCTCATTATGTTTTTAAAAGGCAAAAGAAAAAAACTTATCAAATCTCTAAACGCAAAGATGGAAAATCATAAAGAAAAAAAGGAATATGAAAAGGCTGCCGAAATAAGAGACCGCATAGCTGCTCTTAATAATCTTTTTCCCATGGTTAACTTTCGCCAGGTAAATGTTGAAAAATTAAAAGTTTTAAAAAAAATAGATCCCATGCTTCAGTTAAAAAATCTCTTAAAAATGAAAAAAAGGCCATCATTAATAGAGGGTTTTGATATTTCCCATACTTCTTCAAAAGAAAATTCCGGAGCTTCGGTGAGATTTACGGATTCGGGCCCCGATAAATCAAATTACCGCCGGTTTAAAATAAAGCTGGGGGAAAGCGCCGATGACTTAAAAATGACTAATGAAGTTGTTTACCGCCGGATGAGCCGCCTTAAAAAAGAAAATAAAGTTTTCCCGGACATATTGCTCATAGATGGGGGAAAGGGACAGGAGAAGGCCGCCCGGGCAGCCCTTAGGAGCCTTAAAATAAAAAAGACTCGGGTGCTTGCTCTGGCCAAAGAACAGGAAATAGTTTACTATAACTCCCGGCCCCTTGAAATTGATAAAAGAAGCGAGGCTTTCAAACTTTTAAAAAGAGTAAATAACGAAGCGCACCGCTTTGCTCGTTCTTATCACATAAAAAGAAGAAAAAAAGAAAGCATGAATTGATAAGGTCAAAATTAAATGCTAAACTTAAAACAGGATGAAAAAAGAAAAGAAACATTTTAAAGCGCTTAAATTTTTATTTTTCTCTGCCGTAACCATAATGTTTTTCAGCAATCCGCTGCCGGCTTATGAGCATACGATAGAGGATGCTTATGTATACCCAAACCCCTGCCGGCCCGGATCGGGCACGGAGTATGATGCAAGTTACCTGACTTTTGCCCGGCTTCCGAAAATAGAAAAAATAGAAATTTATAATATAGCGGGAGATCATATAGCCACTTTGAAAAAGAATGGCCTAAATGCCTCCCGTATAACCTGGGAGCCCCTGAACGAATCCGGGCGACCTCTTTCCAGCGGGGAATATATATATTATATAGAAGATATTAATTCAAATATAAAGAGTTCCCTGTTTTCCATAATAAGATAGGCCGGCAGGCAGTTATTATCAGATTTTTTCCGCGAATTCGATGACGGCGTCCGCAAAGGCTTCCGCAGCCGGGCCCTGTCCGTTGTAACTTTTAACCGCGCGCCATTTATTGCTGTTAAATCCGCTCTCGGAAAGATACCAGGCGAAAAAAGCTATTGCATCGGGCATGCTGAAAGGGTCAAAGACTCCATCCCCGTCAAGGTCAAGTTTTGCTTCAATATTTCTTTCGCTTATATCCGTAAACCAGAAGGGCATAAGCTGGCAGTATCCCACCGCTCCCATAAAACTGGAAGGAGTAAAAGCGTCAATTTCAATTGCTGGGTTATTAATACCCCGCAAAAGACCCTTAATATTTCTAATGGCAAAATTTTTCTGAGCCGGAATCTGTTTATAAACGGAATATAAAGAATTAAAAACTCTGCTTTTAGGATTTGAGTTTCCCCAGCTGTATTCAATTCCGGCCAAAGTTGATATTACCGGAGCTGCATCGGGGCTTAAATTGAATCTTTCTAGTGCTTTTTTAAGATAAGATTTATGTTCGTCTATAAATTTTCTTGCCTGTGCCTTACCGGCAGGAGTGAAAAGACCGAAAGAAGGACTCCTGTAAAAATCAACCGTGATTTGGTTGTAATTTCTCTTTTTTTGCGCAACTTCATATACCCGGAATCTTGAATCGGCGAAAAAGCTCAAAATGAGGGGGTCGTCTATGGACATTGCCAGTTGCTGTCTGTGCTCGTTTGTTAAAACTGTATGGTCGTAGTCAGTGCTTTCGCGTGATGACAGGGAAACAGTTATTAATAATAACAAAACAAGTAAAAGCGGATTGATTTTTAATTTAATTTTCATCTTTCTACTGAAATTATAATTGAAGATATAAGTATTTTTCAAGTACCATTTGAATTTTTCCTTATATATTGATAGAATCGCTATACTATGTTTAAATATATATTGCACAAAATATTAGGTAATCCGTCCGAAAGGGAATGCAAGCGTCTGCAGGAGCTTGTGGACAAAGTAAACAGCTTGGAAGATGATGTAAGAGGCCTTTCTGATGACGAAATAAAGGAAAAACGAAAAGAATTTATAAAACGCCATAAGGAAGGCGAAACCCTTATTGACCTAAGGGCGGAAGCTTTTGCCGTGGCCAGAGAGGCATGCCGGCGAAATGTAGGAATGCGACATTTTGATGTGCAGCTTATCGGAGGAGCGGTGCTTTTTGATGCAAAAATAGCCGAGATGTCAACCGGTGAAGGAAAAACGCTTGTGGCGGTTCTTCCCGTTTATCTGCAGTCCATTGCCGGCTCCAATATATTTGTGGTAACCGTTAATGATTATCTTGCCATGAGGGATTCTGAGTGGATGGGGCCTGCGTACCGTGCATTGGGCCTGTCGGTGGGATATGTGCAGAGCGGGATGAAAATTGAAGAAAGAAAAGAAGCATACAAATCGAATGTGGTATATATCACCAATAATGAAGCCGGATTTGACTATCTGAGAGATAACATGGCCGGTTCTCCTTCAGACCAGGTTCAGGGTTCTCTGGATTTTGCCATAATTGATGAAGTTGACAGCGTTCTGATAGACGAAGCCAGAACCCCCTTGATAATATCAGGGCCTGCCGGAAAGTCTTCAGATAAATATGTTAAAGTGGACAGGATAATACCCCGCATAAAAACAAAATATCTTACCGAAGAAGAAGAAGTTAAACTAAAGCACAAATTTGAAGAAGAAGGCAAAAAGGGGGATTACCGCGATGAGCTGGAAAAGGATTTTGATGCCATAGCCGATGAAAAACGTAAAAACTTTTACCTTACGGAAAGAGGCATGAAAAAATGTGAAAAACTTTTAAACGTAAATCTTTTTGATGACGTAGAAGGTGAATGGGTTCACCATATAAACCAGGCCGGCCGCGCCCATCATTTCTTTAAGAATAACATAAATTACGTGGTAAAGGACGGGGAAGTAATTATTGTGGATGAGTTTACCGGCCGTCTTATGCCCGGCAGGAGATGGTCCGACGGACTTCATCAGGCCGTGGAGGCAAAAGAAAATATAACTCCCCGCAGGGAAAGCCAGACTTTTGCTACAATAACATTTCAGAATTTTTTCAATCTTTTTGAAAAACTGGCGGGCATGACGGGGACCGCCCTTACCGAAGAAAATGAATTTCATAAAATATACGATCTTCCGGTTGTGGTTATACCCACAAATAAACCTCTTCGCAGACATAACGCTCCGGATGCTATTTACAGGACCGAAAAAGAAAAATTCAAGGCTGTAGCCAAAGAGATAAAAGAACTTAATCAGAAGGGCAGGCCGGTGCTTGTGGGCAGCCGTTCTATTGATGTAAGCGAGCGGATTGCGGATATGCTTAAAAGAAGGGGAATTAAACACAGTATTTTAAATGCTAAAAAGCATCAGAGCGAGGCTGAAATTGTTGCCCAGGCGGGCCGTAAAAAGGCGGTTACCATATCGACTAACATGGCGGGAAGGGGAACCGATATAATACTTGGAGGAAATCCCGAGTATCTGGC
>JBNJFW010000015.1:0-14835 GCA_051747165.1 Elusimicrobiota bacterium
TCCAAAGATGCCGAAAGAAAAGTTGAGGAAGAGGTAATCAAGGAGATTAAAAAAGCTTTTCAGGACGAAGGGGTGGAAGCCGATTTCGAAATAGTCTGAATGCTGGGAGCAGGAAAAGAGACGGCTGATTTCTATTATCCAGGGGTGTATATTTAAATTGCTACTGACAAATCTCGCCTAACCCTTCACACTTATTTATAACTGTGAAGGTTTTTATACCTCAATTTAGAGTAGTTTAATAAGCGATCCCACCTTGGTAAATCGGATTTTAAATTAATTTCAAACTGGAAATGATCGTAAATACATCCTCGCTGCAAGGAATTTTTCCTACAAAATGCATATAACCAACATCTCTGTTTTCCTTATCATATATTGTTATTGACATAGTATTATGTTTAATGCTGGAACGTATAAATCCTTTGACTTCGGGCTGGTTAAATTCAGCAACTTTTGTGTTCTTTCCAGTAAAAAGAAAATCTCTGAAAAGCATCAATAAAAGTCCGAATTTTTCTTCATAAAGAGCTCTTTCAAACTGGTATGTGCCGCTAAAGCCCAATTTCTCATAAAATGGAGAAGCTAAAAAGACATCAGACTCTGCTTCAATTATGATAAAACTGCTATTCTGTTCGGATTCATCTTTCAAAATAATACTCTGAAGCCCTTCCCGTTCAGACTCCAAAGCGACAAAAGAATCTGGCACCAGGGTTGAAAAACCTGCTATTTCTTTTCTTATAAAACCCTTTTTTTCTTTAGAAATCTCTGAAATGTTGAGTTCTGGTCTATCTATTACAATCGGCTTATTATTTCCCATTGAAGAAATATATCTATAACCTATGCTAAATGAAGGAAAAAAGACAGTAGAGAAAATCCAAACTAAAAGAACAGCGCCATATAAGCTCTTTATTTTAAATCGATTTTTTTCTATCCTGAATATCTCTTTTATTTTAGGCTGCATAAAATAAATCAAAGCAATGGTAGCGATACTGGTTCTGATTCCTATTACCGCGAAATTTAAAGCCTCGAATCCTAACACAGATACATCAACTAGCGGTCTCAGAAAAATTAAAATACAATAAGCGCAGACCAGATACCAAACCCAAAACTTCAATGTAAAGCTATTCCTAGAACAATATAAAAAACACCTATAACACCTAGAAATAAACCAATAGCTATCATAAACAAAAGGAGCACAAGTAGAAATCCATGGGTAAAGTGCAAAACTGAATTAATTACTAGCAATGGAAATATAATTAATAGTAAACCATTAATTATTATAAAAACAAATGATATAAAAACACCTATTGGTTTTTTATCTGTCTGACTCATTTTCTCTCTTGCTGCTTTTAATACAATATTAAATATATCTTCCAGTTTACAAAATTCTATATGTCAAAACAAAAAAGCGGATGATATAAAATATTTTTTTGCATTTTTAAAACTTAATTAATGTTTCAATTAGAATAATTGACTTAATAATAGTTTTTGGTTAAGATTTAAAAAGTTAATGGAAAGCACTATATGGAGGTATTAATTATTAAGTGTCCTTATTGTAAAGAAGAAATTCAAGCTGAAGCTGTTAAGTGTAGATTTTGTAAAAATTCTATTGTAAAGAAAGGCGGAAAAGCTGTAGTTCCAAAAACTTGCGGTGAGGCCATTGCCTCCTTAGTTAGTTCAATTGTAGGGTTTTTTGGTTGCGTTTTTATAGGACCTATCCTGGGAATTGTTTTTGGAAATAAAGCCAAGAAGGAAATAAAAAATGCACAAGGAGCTTTAACAGGAGAAGGCCTGGCTTCCGCAGGCATTGTTATTGGTTGGATAGGTATAGGTGTTAATATTGCTCTTATTCCGGTTTTGATTCTAGTGGCAGTTTTTATACCACGAAGCGCCGAGTTGGTGCAGAGAGTTCAGGAAGTCCAAACTCGAAAAAATCTTACTTCTGTTCGTAGCGCCCTAGATAATTACTATAGTGCAAATGATGAATTTCCGGAGGTCGGTGAAGATAATCCGCTAGACGTACTTGTTAAAGAAGGATTCATAAATAGTATACCTGGAGGCAATATTCCTGGGGCAGATATATCCTGGGAATCCGGGCTAAGTCAGCTCGGCAATTGGGTCAATCCGACTGCACCTAATGCAGCAGATGGCTGGGCTTATGATGCAGCGGAAGCTAAAATCTGGATACCAGACGGAACTAAAGACAATGAAGGAATTCCTTATCACGCCTGGTAGTTTCTGGTTTTAAAGTTTAGATAATTTTTGCTATGCGAGGAGGTTTTCGTTATTAAATGTCCTTATTGTGCGGAACATATATCGGATAGTGCCGCAGTATGTCAGTATTGTGACAGCAATCTTAAGCAGGAAACTGAAGGGTGTAAAGCCCCCGAAACTTGTGGCAATGCTATTGTATCGTTAGTTTGTTCCATTGTTGGTATATTTGCATGTCTTTTCATAGCCTCAATTTTTGGGGTTATTTTTGGAAGAAAAGCTAAAAGAGAAATTATGGAATCCGGGGGAGCTTTAACGGGAAAAGAATTAGCATCGGCAGGTATCATTATAGGCTGGATTGGCATAGGTTTAGATAGTATTATTGTTATTATTTGGATTTTCACGCTTGCAAATTCACGTAGCATATTGTGGCAAAGCCTATTATAAAAATAAAAGTACCAGATAAATTAAGAACAGAGTTGGAACAGTTATGAAACAGAAAAAAGGTGCTTCCGTTTGCTGAGTCCCCGGGGCTTCTTAACAGAAGAAGATTTGTTTAAATTAATAAAGTTAAGATAGTAATCGATATAGTCCCGGATGCGGATATTGAGAAAAAAGACAAGTCTATACTTGAGGCAGCAGTAAAAAGCACTTCAAAGCTTCAAAGTGAAAAAAGCGTTTAGGAGCCTTGTTTTTAATGTAAAAAATATCTACACTAATAACATAGTCCGGATGTTTAAAAATCATAAAAGGAGGATTTCAAAATGAACACCCCTATTTTAATTTTGCTTATTTTAGTTGGTATAGCCGTTGTTACCACTATATCAATATATAATAAACTAATCACGCTTAGAAACAGATTTAAGAACGCCTTTGCCCAGATCGATGTGCAGCTTAAGCGCCGATATGACCTTATTCCAAACCTTGTAGAAACAGCCAAAGCGTATATGAAGCATGAAAGAGACACTCTGGAAGCAGTGGTCAAAGCCAGAAACCAGGCCGCCTCTGCCGAAAAAAAGGCTTCGTCTCAGCCGGATGACCCCCAGGCTATGAAAAACCTTCTTAAATCGGAATCCCAGCTCGGCGGAGCGCTGGGAAGGCTCCTGGTAACAGTTGAAAGATACCCCGACCTTAAAGCCAACCAGAATATGGCCCAGCTTTCCGAAGAACTCTCTTCAACTGAAAACAAGATCGCCTTTGCCAGGCAGGCATATAATGACGCTGTCATGAAGTATAACACAAAAAGAGAAGTTTTTCCCAATGTGATTTTTGCCGGGATGTTTAATTTCAAAGAAGCAGTCCTTTTTGAAGTCGAGGGCGAAGAGGAAAGACAGGCACCTAAAGTTTCTTTCTGAGAATAGAGCCGGGCAATGACTTATAAGACAATGGATTTTTTTCAAAGTCAGGATTCCGCCAGGCGCAGGTCCGGCCTTCTGATTTTTTATTACATCCTGTCCGTCTTTGCCATTATCTTTGGCATATATGCCGCTTACACACTGGCTCTTACCGGCTATTTGCAATCCCCTTCCCCTGATGCCCCTCCGGTGGCATTCTGGAACCCGGAAAGGTTTTTTATGGTATCCTCCGCAGTTCTTCTAATAGTACTGGGCGGGACACTGTATAAAGTCAAGCAGCTCTCGGCCGGAGGAGCATCCGTGGCCGAACTGCTGGGAGGAAGAAAAGTAACCCGGAACACCTCTGATCCAAATGAACGCAAACTTCTTAATATAGTAGAGGAAATATCTATAGCCTCCGGAGTGCAGGTCCCCCGCGTTTATGTGCTTGAAAGGGAGGAAGGCATTAACGCTTTTGCCGCAGGTTTTAAACAGGATGACGCCGCAGTGGCGGTAACAAAAGGCGCCATTGAAAAACTTTCCCGCGACGAGCTGCAGGGAGTGATAGCGCACGAGTTCAGCCATATACTTAACGGAGACATGCGCCTTAACATAAAACTTATGGGCGTTCTTTACGGAATTATGGCAATAACTTTCATCGGGTACACTATTTTCCGCTTATCCATTTATTCCCCCAGGCGCAGGCGCTCATCAAGATCCGGGGGAGGCGGAGGAGCCTTTGCTATAATTATTTTAAGTCTTGCTCTTATGATAATAGGCTATATAGGGGTCATATTCGGCAAAATAATAAAAAGCGCGGTTTCCAGACAGCGGGAATATCTGGCGGACGCCGCCGCGGTTCAGTTTACAAGAAATCCTTCCGGTATAGCCAACGCCTTAAAAAAGATAGGAGGGCTAAATGCGGGCTCGAAGATAAAAGATCCACACGCCCAGGAAGCAAGTCATCTTTTTTTCGCCAATGGGCTTTCCGGGGCTTTTGCCAGCCTCATGGCCACTCATCCTCCTCTTGATAAAAGAATAAAACGGATTGACCCTGCTATAGGAAAAGAATTAAAAAGCAGGCCTTCCAAGACTTATTCCCGTGCTCATTCCCCGGCCGTATCCGGAATAGGAGGAGGAGAAAAGCTTGAATCCGGCATAAATCCTCAAAGCGTGGTGGCAAGCGTGGGAAGCGTTCAGGCCGCTCACCTCAACTACGCCGCAAAAATAATGAAAAACATTCCAGGCAATATTAACACTGCGGCCAGAGAAAGCACAGGGGCGGCTGCTCTTGTGTATGCCCTGCTTTTAAGCTCTGACAATAACATTAAAGCAAAACAGAAAAGCTATCTTAAAGAAAACACTTCGCCTGAGGTTTTCGGGAAGGTAAACCAGCTATCTGCCAAAATTTTAAGCCTGCCGGTGGAATACAGGGTTCCTGTTCTTGATATAGCCATATCCACCCTTAAAAATATTACTCATAAATCCTATTTAAAGTTTAAAAAGAATATAAAGAAGCTGATAGCAGCCGACGGCAAGATATCTCTTTTTGAATATACAGTTCACAAGATGATATTGAGCCACCTGCAGCCCGCTTTCTCCAGGCCGCAATCCCCAAAGGTGCGTTATCACAGGTTAAAACCCCTGCAAAGCCACTGCAGGCTGCTTTTATCCCTGCTGGCCCATAACGGCATAGACGATGAGAGTAAAAAAGCCGCCGCGTTTAAAGAAGGGGCGGAAAAAATCGGGATGAAAAACAGCATTGATTTTCTGCCTGAAAAAGAATGCAGCCGGGCCGAACTAGATGAAGCCCTGGACGCCATCAAAATTGCCGCCCCCGGGCTAAAGAAAAAAATCATTGACGCCTGCGTAAGCTGCATAATGTCGGATGGACGCATTACGGTCAACCAGGCCGAACTTATCCGGGTAACAGCTGACGTTATAGACTGCCCCGTACCGCTTCTTATACCGGGAAAAGCAAGTTCCCCTAAAGATGTCTGAAACTTTTGACCTTTCAAATTGTCTAAGTATAATGTAGGAATGCAACGCGAGGAATTTAAAAAATGAAAAACATCAAGTTTATCAGAAGTATAATAGTCCTTTTTGTTATTTTCTCATCGGCTGTGCTCATTGCCCGGCCGGAGAATAACAATTTAAGCGAGGATTTTAAAAAGGGACTCCAGCTTTCAAAACAGGGAGAGCATGAAGCAGCCATACGCATACTTGAAAAAGTAATAGAAAAAGAGGAAAAATATCCGGATGCCCACCTTGCTATTGGGGTGGCATGCATAAATGTCAAAAAAACAACCGAAGCTTTTAAATACATAAAAAAAGCAAGTGAAATAGATCCTGAAAACAAAAGAGCCCTCTTCATTCTGGCCAGGCTTTATGAAGAAAATGAAGAGATAGAAAAAGCCATAGACGCCTGGGAAAGGTTCATTGAACTTGAACCTGAAAAAAAATACAGAAAAAATGCCAAAAGAAATTTAAAAAGATTAAGAGAAATAAATGAATAAAATATTTTTAAAAAAACTGATTCGCCCCTCTCTGCTTTTTGTTTTTATTCTGGCAGCAGCAGGTTGCGGGCCTAAAATTGCTTTTAGAGAAAACTATGATTTCTCCGAAGTGGAAAGAGTTGGAATAATTAAATTTGACAGCTCGGGAGTGGACTTCACAACGGGAAGTGACCCGGGAAGCGCAATAGCGGACGAGTTTGTATTTCAACTTCTTCACAGAGGAGTCAGAGTAGTGGAACGCTCCCGCCTTGAAAGCATACTAAGGGAACATAATTTATGGAAAAGCGGAGACATAAATTCCGAAACAATACGAGAAATGGGCCAAATACTGGGGGTTGACGCTATTGTAATGGGTACGGTTACCAGGTATAACCCCGATCGAAAAGAAAGAATATACATAAAAGATTCAGAGGGCCGGGTCCGGGAGGAAATCTTTATGATAGATGCCGAAGTAGGCATTTCGGCCAGGATGGTTGACACTCAAAGCGGAGAAGTAATTTGGGCAAGTTCATATGTTTCTGATTCCTTTTACATGGACACCGCCATCCGCCAGGCCGTAAGTGCTATTCTCAATTCCCTGAGCGGGATCTGGTTTATTTAGCTCTCCCCCTCCTGCCGTAATCAAGTTTTTTTAAGTCTTTTGATTTAATATCCGAAACATCTTTTATCTCTTCAAACTTTTCTTGTTCTCCGGAGGAAACAAAAGAAACGCATATTCCCTCATTTCCCATGCGGGCGGTCCTTCCGCTTCGGTGAATATATGTCTGAGCATTTTGAGAAACATCATAATTTATTATGTGACTGACATTTCTTATATCCACCCCTCTGGCCATGACATCCGTGGTTACAATAAACCTTGTTTTTTTTCGGCGGAAATTATTGATTATTTTCGTCCGCTGGTGCTGTTTTAAGCCCCCATGTAAAAAATCCATTCCCTTTATTCTTTTGCGCATCTTGGCGCACAGGCGTTCGGCTTTGCGCCGGGTGTTGCAGAAAACTATCGCCTGCGAGATATCCTCCTTTAAAAGAAACTTTTTCAATGTATTATCTTTTTCCCTGCGGCTGACATTTACCACGCAGTGACTGAGATTTTCAGGCTGAACTTTTTTCTGGTTGAGTTTTATATGTTTTGCATCCTTTAAATAGTTTTGGGCCAGCTTTTTTATGGGAGCCGGCATTGTAGCGGAAAAAAGCAGAGTCTGATGATCATGAATCATGCATTTTTTAATAAAATCCACATCTTCTATAAATCCCATCTTAAGCATCTCATCCGCTTCATCAATAACAAATGTTTTTACCTCGTTAAGGGGAAAGTGCCTGTTGTATATAATATCCGTAAGCCGGCCGGGAGTGGCCACCAGTATCTGCACCCCGTCATTTAATTTAGCCATCTGTATGCTAATATCAAAACCCCCGTAAACCACAAAGGCTTTCACCCCATAGGGCCGTGCTATAGAACTTACTTCATTTAAATACTGAATCGCAAGCTCGCGGGTGGGAGCAAGAACAAGAGCCTGCACTTTATTTATATTTTTATCTACCATCTGTACAAGGGGGATACCGCAGGCGGCGGTTTTTCCCGAACCTGTCTCAGCCTGCCCTATAAGATCTCGGCCCTCAAGTATGGCGGGAATTGTACGGGACTGTATCTCCGTAGGCCTCTTAAAATCCATACCGTCTAAAATAGACCTTATCTCTTTATTAATTCCTAAATCCTTAAAATTTTTCATATAATATACTCACTTTATTTTTTTAATACTCTAAACTTGAACTTTTCCGGAGATTATCCGGCGGGGAAGGACAAAATCAGATTAAAGAGTTTATCATAATTCTTCTGTTTAAGCAAATGTGAACTGCCCATCAACTAAAGATTGATGGGCTTCGGGTTTCACAGACTCACCTAACGGTGACGCCTCCACCCGTTTTTGTTTAGTGTCCGATTCAGTCCCTGAACCGGACAATACGTTTAATCCCTGCCATAATGTTAAACAAACTCTCTGAAGCCGGTTTCGAGCCTGCGGGAGAAGCCTTTAAAGTTAAATGGAATCCGGACAAAAACCAGAGGCAAAGTGCCATAGAGTGGGCTAAGAAACTTAAGCTCTAATCTTTTTTATCTTCGGGTTTTATAAAAGCGCGGCTAAGAGAAACCAGCCCCTGGATAAAAAACACAGAAGCTACCCAGTAATAGAAAAAGCCGGGTCTGAGCAGTATCAAAACCGCCATAAGAATATATACCAGGCCCACAAACAGCACGCTAAGTTTTTTATATGTCATAATTTTCACCTTCTTCACCTGCATTTGAAAGCCTCAGCAGGTAACTTATTCCGTTTAAAAAGAAAATAAAAGCCACAATATACCGTACAAGCCGGGGGTTTTTTATAACAATAAAACTGAACAAAAGATAAACAATACCCGTAAATATAAGGCTTGTCTTAGGAGAATTGCCTGTTTTTTCACTGATAAAATCAGCGGCTTTTATAAAACTGTTATGCCTGAAAAACGCCCTGAAAAATTTTGAAGAAGGAGGCTTTCGGTCAAAATTATCTTTCACGCTGGACCAGAAACTGCTGAAATAAATCATATTCACAAATATAGCTATCATAAAAAGGCTCATAACATAAGTCAGATGCGAATAATAATCACCCCAGGTAAGAAGAAGACCTATTTCATCAAAAAACAAGCCCAAGCCGGCCCCGTACATAGCCGCAAGCTGCTTTCTGCTTAAAATAAAACTCCGGGTAATAGAGAGCCAGCCTGCTAGGCATATAAGTAAAATACCGATATAAAAATGGTGAATATGATAACCGAAAAGGATTATATTTCTGCCCAAGTAAAAACGCACTTCGGGAAGATCTCCCACTTTTGCCACCCGGGCAAAATCAGTTTGAGCCGAACCGGCCAGAAAAACGCCCAGCCTTATAAACAGAAGAGCGGACAGGAAAGAGAGGGCTATTATAAAAGGTATCTGATCCTTTTCTTTTCCCACTTATTTTAATTGTCTTTTAAAAACCTGACTTCCTCGTGGGAAACAGACTCAAAAGAAACAATATGGAAAGGACTGGTGAAAGCCTGAGTCAGCATACTATCCGGTGAAGGTTCTTTATATTCATAACGTACACTTAAAACTCCGCTTCCGTACTCTATTCCGGTTATATTTACCGCATAGCCGCCTGTTGGCTTCTGCCCCATAAATACCGCCGCTATTTTTTTCCTTTTGAAGTTTAGCTCCGGGATTTCAGGAATCTCGGACCGGTTTAGATGAATATCATTCCAAATATCCCGGAACTCGGCTTCGCTGCCTGCCACAAGTTTTTTTTCTTGTGAAACGCCGCTGTAAACTCCTTTCTCCACGGTCTCAAAATCCAAAGGTTTTTTACTTTCTTTTTTAAAAGGCCCGGCCATAGCATACTCCTCCCCTAAACTCCCGCCGGCGCTTAAAATATCCAAGCTTACGGAGCAATCAGGGCCGGCCGCTGAAAGATATCCCGGTACTCCGCTAACGCAAAACATAAAAATCAAGGTAAATATTTTTTTAATTTTCATCTAAAAGACACACTCTCCGAATCGCCGCAGGCAAGAAATACTATAGTTAAACCGCCCACAGGTACCGCTGTAAAAGACATAAACTCGCTTCCCCGTTTGTAAACATTCTTTTGTGAATCAATATCCGGCATCATATTTGAAACACCGGGCAGGGCTTCTATATCCAGATCGCTGTCCCGGTTTAAACTCATTGTTCTCCAGCTTCCGGAATGAGCATACCTTTGCAAAACCCGAAGCGCTTCCTCTGAATCCATTCCGGCCCTCAGTACGGCAAAGTCTAAATTAAAAACAGAGGGAAGGTTGGGCACCCTCACAGAGCTAAAGCCCGGAGGAATATTAAAACCAAACACTCCGGAATTAAAATGAGAAGTATGCTTTAACACAAAAGGCCGAATAAAGAAAATGGCCCCCGCCGCCAAAGCAATTGCGGTAAAAATAATTATATACGCTTTTTTGCTGCGTTTTTTTTTCTTCACACCCTGTTTTTAATAATTATTAAAATTTATTCCCCTTCGGCAGCCACAAAAACACGTTGCCCGAGTTCTTTATCCAGCATAAAAAGGCTTTCTTTTGAATCGCCTATAAGCTTAAGCTTTTGAAGAACATCGTCCACCGATGATTCTTCTTCCACCTGTTCTTTAACAAACCACTGCAGAAAATTATTGCACGCATGATCGGATTCGGAAATGGCAAGGTCAACCAGGCTGTTTATAAAGGCGCTCACTTTTTTTTCAAGGCGGAAAAACTGCTGCGGACATTGGGTATAAAGCGGGAACTTACGCTTACGGTATTAATTCCCGATTTAACTATATTCCGCAGGTACTCGGTTTCCGCCGCCATCTCACCGCAGATTGAAAGAGGCTTATTATTTTTCTCCGCCGCCCGGCTTATCTTACCTAAAAGCTTCCAGAAAACATCCCTGTCCGGGTCATAATCATACGCCACCGAATCATTGTTCCTGTCCACGGCAAAAAGATACTGAATAAGGTCATTGCTACCTATGCTGGCAAAATCGGCTTCCTTTAAAATATTATTTGCCTCCAGGCATGCTGAGGGCACTTCAAACATAGCGCCGAACTTTATGTCTACGTGTTTCATATCTTCAATAGACTCATAAAACATTTTCTTTATTTTCATAAACTGACCCAATCCGGTAATCATTGGGACCATGACTCTTGCCTTGCCCTCAGCGGAAGCCCTGGCTATTGCCCTGGCCTGTATCCGCAGTAAATCCCTGTTGGCCTCAAGAAGCCTCGCTCCCCGCAATCCCAGGGCCGGGTTGTCCTCTCTCATAAACTTTAGGCCCGGGGCCTGTTTATCACTGCCCAGATCGAGAATTCGGAAATAAACCTCCTTGCCTTTCATTTTTCTTAGCACTTCGCTGTAGCATTCATACTGCTGCTGCTCTGAAAGATATTTTCCGGCAAGAATAAATTCAAACTCGGTTCTATAAAGGCCTATGCCTTCCGCATCCATTTCAACCGCCTCCTTAACATCGGCGGACGTATTTATATTAGCCAGCACATTTATACCTTTGACCGGTTTTACTTTTTTAAAAGCTTTTATTTTACCTTTTTCAGACTCCCTTATTTTTGAAATGGTCTCTTCGGAAGGATTTACTATTACTTTCCCTCCGTAGCCGTCTATGAGCACTTCCACACCGCAGTCAAGAATACTGTGGATGGCCTTTATTCCGCTGACAGCCGGTATGCCCAATGCGCGGGCAAGTATTGAAGCGTGAGAAGTACTGCCGCCTCTTTCTGTTATGAATCCCGCCACCTTACTGGCATCCATATCCATAGTCAGCTGCGGAGTCAGCTCCTCGGCCACAAGTATTCTATTCTGACCTCTTACACAGTGGTCCTGCTGCTGGCAGATAAAAGTGGGCATCGTTTCACCCAGGGCCCCCAGAAGGCGTTTTTTTATTTCCGCAATATCCGAGCCCCGCTCTCGTATATACTCATCATCCACCGATGAAAGCCTGGATTCATATTCGTCAAAAACCTCGCTCATAGCGGCTTCGGCATTCAGGTGCCTGTTTTTCACCGCATCATTAATTTTTTTTCTTAAGGAATTATCCTGCAGCATCATTAAATGAACCCCGAAAATCCCGGCTTCGGACTTGCCTATATTTTTTTCCGCGTTATTTTTAATTTTTTTTGTCTTGCGTACTGCCTGCTTAAACGCGCTTTCTACTCTTTTAAGTTCAGCATTAACATCGTTGGCGTTTATTTTATAAAAAGAGGGATCCCGGTTAAAAGTATCATTAAAAAGGCAAACCCTGGCCACCGCGAAGCCTTTGCTTATGGGGGTCCCTTCAAAGCTCATCTCCCTTTTGGTAGTTATTTTTTCACTTGTTTTGTTTATATTCATTAGCTTTATTATAGCAAAATTTAAAAATTTTTTTAATTTTAGTCATTAATATCCTTAAAAACAAAATCCGGAGCAGCTTTTTCTCCCCCCTCCATAAACAGGTCCCTTATATGATCATCCATTGTAAAATAAAAAACCTGCCAGCCCTGTTCTGCCAGCTTTATGGTTTTGTCCACCATATTTTTGCGGCGCGGATAATCTGAATACTGAAAAGCGTCATCCAGAACAAAAAATATCCTGTTTTTTCTTAAAAGCTCTGCTGCCATACCCAGGCGCAAAGCAAGGAAAAACTGTTCTCTGGCTCCGGTGCTCAAATCCTCAAGGCTGTACTGCGCATAGCCGTCTGAAAGAAATAATTTGTTTTCCTTTAAACTAAAAGATTCATACCTGCCGCTGAGATTTTTAACCGGAGCTTTAAAAGTTTCTTTTTCAAGGGTCTTTTTTATCTTATCATCCTCTTGCCTGGAAAGTTCTTTTACAACTTCCGCCAGGCAGTACTGCCCTAAAATAGAAGCCGTGTGTTTTTTATACTCCTTCAGAGCTGTTTCTTGCGCCCGGTAAAGTTCCTCAACAAGATTGCTGTCATTGAGCTCCCGGACGCCGGTTATCTCTCTTGCCCTCAGCCGGATATCATCCATAAACTTCTTTTTATCCCTTAATTCGGCTTTAAGCTCTTCCATTTCCCTTAAATTATTTTTTTCCTCCTCCCGGTCATAACTGAATTTTACTTCTTCCCTTAAATAATCCTTTTCTTCCACATTTAAAGAGGACAGCTTTAACCGGGAGTCATTTATATTGCTTTTTATTTTTCTTCTTTTTTCATTGACTTCCTCGATTTTCTCCGTCCACTCGTTTTCCCCGGGAATATCTCCCCCTATTTTTATAAAATAACTTTCTATCTTTTCTTTTAAAGAAGAGGCTTTTTCTTTTAAACTTCTCAGTCTTTCTTTTACAGTTTCATTGCGCAGTTTTTTTTCTTTCAGCTTTTCCAGTTTCGCCTTTATAACCGCGCTGTCTTTAAGCTCCGAGGCAAAATAATTCCTGTAATTTTCTTTTATGCTCTTTATTTCTTCCCGCGCGCTTATGCTGCGGCCTTTAAGAATAAAAGGAAGCAAAGCGGCAAAGGCAAGAGGTATAAGGGCCGCAGCAGGATTTATAAACAAAACACCAGCAGCCAGGGCAATGACAACTACCAGTAGCCAGCGGTAAAAAACAGGCGAAACTCCTGAACGCATAAGTTCCGTATACGTTTTTTCAGCTTCCTTAAGCCAGGGCAGATGTTTTAAAGAATCCTCCTTTTTTTCAACCTCAAGGCGAAGTTCCTCTACCTGGCTTTTTAAGGACCGGTATCCGGCTATCTCACCCCCCAGCTGGTTAATAAGGCTTTCATTCGGGAGCTCTTTTAATTTTTTTTCCTGTTCATCAAGGCCGGATTGTATAATAAAGGCAAGATGCCTTTTTGCCTTTTCAAATTTCTCTTTTTTTCTGTTTAATTTCTCAATTTCAGACTTTAAGTTAAAAATAGCCCCGGCAGAATATTTCTGATTTATTTCTTCCAGGAGAGCTTTTATTTTTTTTCTTTCTTTATCCGCATTTTCACGCAGCCTGGCCAGGTTGGTTTTGCTTTCAATATTTAAAGTATTATTCTTTACCTCGGCTTTTTTTATGGTCTTTTTTATCTTTCCTTCAATCTCACCCAGCACTTCCCTTCCGGAAAGATAATGACGCAGTATATCCATGTGATTATTTTTACTCACAGGCCGGGGTATCTCAACATCCGCCCCTTTAACTATAAGCAGCTTATCCATGGCCGGAGGCAGTCCGGGAAGTTTTTCACTTAAAAAATGGCCCAGCTTTTTTCTGGAGGAAACAGAAAAACTCGAGCTCTTATCCTCCAGGCCTTCAATAACTATTTTTCCTTCCCCCGCCTCATCTCTAAGCTGCCACCCTTTATTTTTAAAAAGGCACCTTATAATAAATTCAACTATATAAGTCTTTCCGGACTCGTTTTTTCCGTATATGAGATTAAGATCTCCCGCTTTAAGTGAAAAAGAGCCCACCGGCCCCAGATTTCTTGCCTTAATTGAGTTTATTCTAATATTACCGCTCATTTAAATACGAGAGTCAGGGCTTCTCTGACAATATCTTCTTTTAAAGGTGAAAGCGCGTCAAAATCCCAATCAAGCCTGCCTTCAACATAATCAATTAATTTTTCTGTTATCTCCATCTTTTCGGAGTTGACCCGGGCATACTCAAGCTCTGAAATATCAGGACCCCGGTCATAAAAATTATATTCCCCGAATTCTTCTCTCAACAACTCCGCAACCGCTTTCCTGTCTTCAGAATACCCTTTGACTTTCAGCCTTATCCGGGTTTTTTTTATTTCATTTAAATTAAGCCCCCAGCTTTTTTTTATCTTCCGGGCTTCTTTTTTTAAAAACCCGGGCTCATCCTTAAAGGGAAAGACAAAAATACTCCGGTTAAAGTAAATTTTGTCTGTATTGACTTCTCTGCAGCTTATGCTTAAATTTTTTAAGTCAAGTACCAGGAACCTCCTCTTTCCGCTCTCATTTATGTCAAGTGGATAAGGCGAACCGGGATAATAAACGTTTCCCTCGCAACCGGGCCTGTGTATGTGACCTAATATAACCTTCTCCGGCCTGTGCCTTTTTATATCCGCCTCGGTGAGAGGCATATAAATTCCCGGCTCGGAGGGATCCGGGCTTCTGATTCCTCCCAGCCAGTCCCCGTGGCCCGTAATAATTAAAGGCATGCCTTCTTTAAGCTGCAAGCTTGCCTTCTCTATACTCTCGCCCATGGATATTTCTTCCCGGTAAGGTATGAACATAAGCTGAATACCTTTA
>JBNJFW010000016.1:0-14647 GCA_051747165.1 Elusimicrobiota bacterium
GCAAGACAAAAATAATCGCGGCAAAGCGCAGTTCCTGCACCGATATTTTATACATATAAAACCCGGGCTCTTCACTTTTTTTTAATTTTTTGCTAAATTCCACTAGGGCAATTTATTTCAAGCCTTTCTAACTGCAACACTAAATCAAAGTTTAGCAGAGGCTTGCATATTAACTAAATAAAAACAGGCATAGAGTTTATAATTATAAGGAGATAAGAACTTATGTATATAGCATTCTTAAACCCCCAGGGCAACTTTGACAAAAGCGACAGCAGATGGGCATCCCATCCGGATTTCGGAGGGCAGCTTGTCTACGTCAAAGAACTTGCCTCGGCAATGGCAAAAATGGGACACCGGGTAGATATTCTGACCCGGCAGATAATAGATGGCGACTGGAAAGAATTTTCCCAGGCCTTTGACGCCTACGAAGGAATAGATAATTTACGAATAGTCAGGCTTAAATTCGGACCCGACAGATTTCTCAACAAAGAAGAACTCTGGCCTCATATCATACCGGGATATGTAAACGAAATCATAAAATTTTACCAAAAACAGGGAGAGATGCCCGACGCCTTCACTTCTCACTACGGAGACGGAGGCCTTGCCGCTGCATACCTTAAACAGAAAACCGGGATTCCGTTTACATTCACCGCCCATTCCCTGGGCGCGCAAAAAATGGACAAACTGCGCGTAAACAAAAACAACATAAAAGAAATGGACGAAAAATACAACTTCACCCTCCGCCTTCTTGCAGAAAGAACAAGCATAAATAAAGCAGACAGAATAGTCACCAGCACACTGCAGGAGCGTTTTAACCAGTACACCCATACAGCCTACCAGGAAGCGGTTGTAATTGACAACAACGAAAAATTCGCCGTCATACCTCCGGGAGTCTCGCTTGAAGTTTTTGACAGAAAAATAAAAGCAGACAGGGAAACCACGGATTTTATTGAAAAAGTTTTAAACCGGGATATAGACAGTGACAGGATAGAGCTTCCCGCTATTATTTCATCAAGCCGGCTTGACCCCAAAAAAAACATATCCGGCATAATTAAAGCTTACGGGGAAAGCGAGACTCTTCAGGAAAAATCCAACCTGGTAATAGTAACAAAAGGCTACCAGAACCCTCTTGCAGACTACAAAAAACTTCCCAAAACAAGCGAGAAAAAAGTCCTTCTTGATTTAATTTCCCTCATAGACCAATACTCTCTCCGCGGAAAAGTGTCAATGATTTCAATTGAAAAACAGCAAAATCTTGCTCACATGTACAGATTATTTGCTAAAAGACAGTCTGTCTTTTGCCTTGCCGCCCTTTACGAACCATTCGGCCTTGCCCCTCTTGAAGCAATAGCCAGCGGTCTGCCGGTGGTGGTAACAAAATTCGGCGGCCCGGCAGAAAGCCTGCGCGAAGGCGACCAGGAATTCGGCCTGCTGGTAGACCCCACAAACACCGACGAACTGGCCGGAGCTCTTTATTCCCTTATAAACTCCAAACCGGCATGGGAATCCTTTGTAGAAAGAGGCTACCGCCGGATACTGGATAAATACACCTGGAGCAAAACAGCCTTTTCCTACATAGAAAACATAAACGAAGTGCTGGGAAAGAAAAAAGAAATAAGTATATTTGACATTCCCATAAATCCCTACTTTATTTCACCTGACGAAGAACTCAAACCCGGAGTCCAGGTTCTTGAAGACCTCTATCTGCGCATGGACATACTATGCGTTGGAGAGACCGTAATAGATTTTATTTCCAAAAAGAAAACAAACTCACTTATTGACGCCGAAGATTTTTCCAGATATCCCGGAGGCAATCCCGCCTATGTATCCGTTTACACCTCCAAAATGAGCAAAAAAGCAGCTCTGATAACCAAACTGGGAAGAGGGCACTTCTCCACTTATATGGAAAACGAGCTGCGCAAATACGGCGTAAATACCGAATACATAAAATATACCAACAGTTACGACACTTCCGTAGCCTTTCTTTCCCACACCCCAACCGAACCCGACATTCAAAGCATGCACTCGGCAGACTGGAAACTAAGCATCAAAGACATCAGCTACGAACTTATAGAGCGCTCCGACATGATATACACATCCCACTCCTCCATGGTTGAAGAACCCGCCCGCTCGGCTATACGCAAAGCCCTGAGAATAGCCAAAAAAGAAAAAAAGAAGACAGCTCTTGACCCCAACTTTCATCCCCACATGTGGGAAGACGTAGATGAAGGCCTCGAGGTTTTGGCCCAGGTGTGCGACGGAATAACAATAGTAAAACCGTATCTCAGCGACGCCCGCCACATATTTGGCTACAACATGCTGGAAAAAGACCTGACAGAACTGTGCATAAAAAACTTCCACGACTGGGGAGCCCGGATAGTCGTTCTTACCGCCGGAGGCAGATATGTCATAGTTTCCGATTCAGAGGGTAAAACAGTCCGCACGGACTCCCTGCCGCCGGTAAACATCCTGGACGCCACAGGCGGAGGGCGAGCCTTCATGTCCGGATTTCTGGTAGCATACCAGGACGGCCTTAAGCTGGAAAAATGCATCTATTTCGGACACGAAGTCGCTTCAATAGCCCTTCAATCCATCGGGCCCTTCCCTAAATCTATTCACCGGAATGAAATAGAAAACAAAATAGAGTCTTTTCTGCAAAAGGATAAAAGGAGTAAATTCAAATGAAAATTCTAATGACCACATCCGAATGCGTCCCATACATTAAAACAGGAGGAATGGCAGACGTAGTAGGCTCACTGGCAGCGGAACTTGCCAAACAGGGGCATGAAGTCATAACAGTTCTTCCCAAATACCGGCTTTTAAATACTTCCCGTCACAGCATAAAACCCTTTCTCTCCCCCATGAAAGTTCACATGGGCAGCGGCATTGAAGAATTCTGCGCTGTCCATAAAGCTCCCGGACCCGAAAACCTGCGTACCTATTTCATCGAGCACAACAATTTTTTTGACCGGGATGGTATTTATCACGACAGCAACTTCAATGACTACCAGGACAACGCCCTGCGCTACGCATTTCTTTCAAATGCCGCTCTTGTGCTGTGCAAAGAAATAAACTTCAAACCCGACATAATCCACGCCCATGACTGGCAGGGTGCGCCCGCTCTGGCCTTTTTAAATATATGGTACCGGCAAGATCCGATTCTGGGACAAGCCGCAGGTATCCTAACAATTCATAACATGGCCCACCAGGGAGTTTACGGAGGGCGCTACTACGACTACACAGGCTTCGGCTGGAACAACTTCACCCCGGACAAGTTTGAAGATCACGGCCGGATTAACTACCTCAAAGGAGGCATTCACTACGCCGACATAGTAAATACGGTGAGCCCCCAATACGCATGGGAAACAGTAAATGCCGGCAGCGGCTGCGGCCTGGAGTACTACCTGCGCAAAAAAGGTGACAGATACACCGGAATACTAAACGGAGCAGACTACTCCAGCTGGGATCCGGCCACAGACACCCTTATTTCCGCAAACTATTCGCCCGATAACCTTTCCGGCAAAAATAAATGCAAAAAAGAACTGGCCCGGCAGCTTAACCTCGATCTAAAAAAAGACCGGCCCATAGTAGGCCTTATATGCAGATTCGTTCATCAGAAAGGCATGGACCTTTTGGCTGCCTCCATAGAAAAAATAGTCCAAAACATGGAAGTCTCATTTGCCATACTTGGCGCCGGAGATAAAGGCCTTGAATACTACTACATAGATCTTCCCTCGAGATATCCCGGCCGGGTGGGAAGCTATATAGGATACAGCGAAGAACTGGCTCACACAATAGAAGCCGGATCCGACTTCTTTCTCATGCCTTCCCGCTACGAACCCTGCGGCTTAAATCAGATGTATTCGCTTAAATACGGGACTCTTCCCATAGTAAACTCAACCGGAGGCCTGGCAGACACCGTAGAACAGTATGAGGAAAAAAACGGCACCGGCACCGGATTTAAATTTTTTGAAGCAACTCCCCATGCCGTGTATTACTCCGTAGGATGGGCCGTCAGCACCTACTACGACCGGCCCGAACACATGAAAAAACTCATAAAAACCGCCATGGGCAAAGATTTTTCCTGGAAGCGCAGCGCTCAAAGATACCTGCAGGAATATGACCGGGCCATACAAATAAGCAAAAAAAGAGAATTCTGACTTAAATCAGAACAATTTTTAACGTATCATCCCACATCAGATTCCTTGTGATGTTTTATTATCTGCCCTGAACCATAAAACTAACATCTTTGCATATATTAGCGGAAATGTTTACCTTCTGTTCTTTTCTTCTATTCTACCTTGCAACTGTAACCGCGTATAAGTTTTATTTAAGCTTTGATTAAGAAGCTTTTCGTCTTATTACGCCTATTTTCAGCCTGCAAGTCTTTTTAAATGCTTAACTTTTATTTCCATGAGTTTAACTTTTTCCCGCAGGTAATCTTTACTCAGGTCATTGCTGCGGGACTGTTGGTTAACTTCCTCAATTTCGCTGCTGAGGCTATAAATTACAGAAGCAATTTTTTCTTCTGTTCGATTTTCATATCTTACTGTCGGCTGATAAGATTTCTTGCAGCTAAACTCTCTTAGCAAGTTAATATCCATATCTGAATTTCTCCTTTCTTTTTTTATTTTTCTCTTTAAGTTTCAGTTATATTTTAACCTGCAACTGTTAACTGCGTATAAGTTTTATGTTAAGCATTGGTCAAGAAAAAAAGTTGGAAAGAGTATTATCCCCGGCAGTAATTTTCCATGGGCGGCATCAAATCCGGTCTTAGCGCCCGGGAGATACAGATAATGAAAAGGCGCAATCCACCCCTCAGCATTTTTTAGTTTATAATAAAAAGAACCAGGGAGCCTGCAAGGGGGATAATAAAATTATCATCTATCTTAAGAGGTAAAAGTTCCACCAGGGCACAAACTACAGAACCGACAGCTATTCCCAAAATATTCAGGTTCAGAACTCCCGCCTGCGAAAGCACGGTCAAAAAAACAAAAGTACTCAATACAAATGCCAGGGAACCTAAAAGGGTTTTATTAAATATTCTTTTTCTTCCCCACTTCTGCCCTACCAGGGCTGCAGTCATATCCCCTATGCTCAGGTAAATAATGCCTCCCGAAGCATAATCGGCGGGAAAAATCAAAAGGCTCAGTAAAACTCCTCCAAGAAAGGCCGGACTTGCAGAAAAGGCGCTGAACTCCCCGGTTTTGAAAAGAAAAGGCACTTTTTTAAAAACCCATGCATTGACTTTTTTATTAGACAACCTCAGTATATCAAAGAGAGCGACTACTATAAGAAGAATCCCGGCCGTCCAGGCCGCAAGACTTTTTGAGCACACAAAAGTTAAAAGGGGAAATATTAAACCGCTGATATGATAAAGTTTTCTAAACATATTTCAGATGAGATTAAAAAAATTAACAGCCATTCATATATTCTGTTTTTTCGCTTCACGCACCCCTTCCCACCTTCTCTGAAGCAAAGGAGTCAGATAAAAAGCCAACAGGCCCACAGCCAGGCCGGCAATTACATCAGAGACATAATGATAGCGGTTGTAAACCACCGAAACCGACAGCAGAATTACAAGAGGCAGGTAAACGTAAAACACTTTCCGCCTGTAAAGCCACATCATCATCATACACACAAACGCAACTGCCACATGAGAAGAAGGCATGCAGCCTCCATGCAGCGAACCGTATCTCATTATATAATCCTGCATAGATGTAAAAACCCCTCCCTTCAGAGCAAAAGTCTGCATACCTGCTACATCCGGTTCTACCAGAGACCCGTAAAACTCTCCTATATTAACTTCGTAGTCTTTTGTATACTTATCATAAAGGGTATACCTGGGACCCCGGACGGGAAAAAGAATAAATCCAATATATGATATAAAGAAAGCAAGACAGATAGTAGAAAGAAATCTTATGTAATGTTTTCTTTTGCCGCTGAAATAAAGAAAAGCAGCCCCAACCGGAATCATCAGGTAATAACTGAAATAGGAAAATTTCATTAATTCGGTAAGAAACGGAGAAATAAATTCTTCAAGCCAGAGGGTGAGATTCACACCCAGCAGCTGCTCTTCAAACTGCATTACTTTAAAGTCCTGCCAGTTATGAACTATTATTCGGGTGAAAGCATTAATTTCCTTATAGAGAAAAGTAAACAAAAGTATCGGATACCACCACCTCAAAAAGTTAAGAAACCTGTTTGATGAATTATTTAAAACCGGAACAAAAAAGAGAAGAAAAAAAATGGCCCCCAGGTGGATAAGAATATAATTATACCAGCCTTCGACGCCTTCATTAAAAAATAAAATAAGAAGGCTTAAAACTAACAGATACCCCATAAAAAGAATATCAATTAAGGTATAATGCTTAAGTTTTGTAACTATTTTCATTTTTATTTTTCCAAGCAACCGTATTATAACTATTTCTTTTTAAAACGCAAATTAAATTTAATCCTACGCGTTCGGAAAACCCCCACTTGTTTTAATACTTCAAGTTAAAATATTTGTTCCAGAAAAACAAAAACCTGCAGGGATAAATCAGCTCATTAAATATCGGACTAAAAAGCAGGCCGACGCCGTAACTATGGCAAAAAAGACCATTTTTATACTGTAGTACAAGATATTAAGTTTTGAAATCTTGGCCGTATACACGCCCAGAAAAGCAAATAGTAAGAGGGTAACCGCAATTGAAGAAATCAGAGCTGTTCGCGGAATAAAAAAAAAGAAAGGAGTTAAGGGAATAAATCCTCCTACTATAGTAAATATCCCATCATAGATGGTACTCCTTTTTATTCTTCTTTCCAGTTCTTTTTCTTTAGTTGTATTTTTAAGGCTGATTAACATGCTCTCTTCCAGGTCGCGTAAGCGCCCGTAGCCAAAAGCCTGCTCGGCAGAAAAAGCTGCCAGCATATTGGAAAAACCGTTGGCAAAAGTACCTGCTACTGCCGCGGTAATCAGAATGGAAATATCGGGATTATAAGCTCCTATTATGACACCCATTACAGAAAGACATCCGTCTATTAACCCCCGGATTATATACCTGGCTTTATTCACCGGGCAAAAATGAAGTGTTTGAAGAATTTTTCCCGGAAGAAATTACTTTATCTACTGAATGTACGGTTCCCCCCAGTGATTTTATCTGTTGTTTTACTGCGGATAAGTTTATATCTTTCCCTTTTATGGAAATCTGAAGGGTTTCGGTCCTGGCATCTACTTCAATTACAGTTATACTCACCGTTTCTATATTCTCAAGAGAATTTAATTTCCGGGCATATTTTTCAATTCCCGGCTCCTGAGATTTTAATACATCCAATTCTACAAATTTTAATTTTACATTCATTATCAAATTACTCTATCAAATTATTTATTACAAATAAAACTATTTTAACTTTTATAAAAAGACATCCTAAATAAAGTGGATTAAGATTCAGATATGGTGGAGGTGAGGGGACTCGAACCCCTGACCCCAACGCTGCCAGCGTTGTGCTCTCCCAGCTGAGCTACACCCCCAAAATCATTGTTATTTCTTTTTAGGTTTTTTCCTTACTTTAGATATTGCAATCTTTTTGCCGCGGATTTTGTTTTCAATATTCTTTATCTCTTCAAGCAGATCATTTAGGTCGGCATGTTTTAGCTTGCCGCTTCTGAGCAGCTTGAATGCCTCTTCACCCAACTTTGAAACCAGCTTGGCCCTTTCATGCTCAAGCGTAAGCTGCTCAACTTTGAGCATACCCTCCCGGGAGAGGTCAGAAGTGCCTTTACCAACAGCTTTAGCTACATCCCCTGCCCTGCCTCTTAACTCTGCTATTCTTTCTTCCGCCTGCTTTATGAATTTTTTTATGTCGCCTTTTTCCATAATTTTCCTCCTCTTTTTCTATGCAATTTTAATTGCTTATATTCAAAAAGTCAAATTTTATCTATCGTATTTCCGGCTCTGTGCTTAATGTTATCAAAAATATAAGAACTTTTGTTTTTATATTTTTTCTTTTTGAAGGAGTTCGGTTATAGGTGCCCATTTCCTGCTTTTTCTGGTGCCGGGAGGAAGACAGGATTTTTTAGTGAAATAATTCCGTAAAAACATTTCCGTATTTTTATTCGGATAGCCCGATATATATTCCGACCCCGCCCGGCGGCACAGTTTTGTAACCGCATTATCCCTTACCAGTTTAGCTTTAATAGAAGCAAGAGAAACCGAAGGATACTTTACATCTGCTTTGCTTTCATAAATGAATCCGCTGTGCCAGAAGCCCAGTCTCGAAAGAAAATTATTGCGTCCCAAACCTCCGAGTTTTTCTAAGAAAACCTGTGAAGCCCGGGCCCAGGATAAGCCCTTGAGTATCTTTTTTAAGGAATTTATATGCAAACCGTACATGCTTCCCCTGTCCAGCTCCTCGGCGCTTACTACAACCTGAAGCTGTCCGACAACATATTCAGAAGCGGCATTCCAGGCTTCTTTTCTTTTTTTATGAGCCCTTTCCCCGGAGCCGAACATTTTTGAATCCTTAATGCCCAGCTCTCTTAAAACAGGTACATTCTTTTTTTCTACAAGAACCCCGCTTACAACCATCGGCCCGAATACCGGACCCATACCGGCTTCATCTATTCCTATTACTAAATTTGAGTCCATATTTTACTTTGCTTTTTTCTCGGTTCCCGTATCCTCTACTATATAATACTTGGTCTCACCTTCTTTTATCATACCCAGCTTTTTTCTGGCAAGAAATTCAAGATGCCCTTCTTCCGATTTTATAAGTCTGATTTCTTTTTCCAGCTGCCTGTTTTTTTCCATCACTTCCTCAATTTGCCGGTTATAGTGCCGTAGCTTGGTGTAAAGTGAAAATATTCTTCTGATATTTGAATAGGAAAAAACGGTCACAATAACTGCAACTCCGGCAGCTATATATGCAAACTTATAACCGGATTTTCTCAATACTTTTCTATTATTCCCATTTGAGCTTTTTCGCCCAGCTCTTCTTCTATTCGCAGAAGACGGTTATATTTGGCAACTCTGTCCGTTCTGGAAAGGCTACCGGTCTTAATCTGACCGCAGCCTACGGCCACCGCTATATCCGCTATTATAGTATCTTCTGTTTCTCCGCTGCGGTGGGATATAACTGAGGTATAGCCGGCCTCTTTGGCCATTTTTACAGCGCGGAAAGTTTCACTCAAAGTTCCTATCTGATTTACTTTAATAAGTATGGAATTGGCTATGTGATTTTCAATCCCATCCTTTAATCTCTTTATATTGGTAACAAAAAGGTCGTCTCCCACTATTTGAAGCTTGTCGCCCATCTGAGAGGTAAATGCTCTCCACCCCTCCATATCATCTTCAGAGAGCCCGTCTTCAACAGATATAATGGGAAGATCCCGGCTGAGCTCCCGGTAGTATTCAACCAGCTCATGCGAATCTTTTGTTCCCTCTATTTTATAAGTTTTTCCATCATAAAATTCACTGGAAGCGCTGTCCAGAGCCAGGCTCACATCCGCTCCCGGAGAGTATCCGGCAGAAGAGACTGCCTCCAGTATAAGTTCCAGTGCCTGCCGGTTTGAATCAAGAGAGGGAGCGAAACCACCCTCATCCCCCACGGCGGTGGCCATGGCCTTTTTGCTTAGGATAGATTTAAGGGCCTGGAAAACTTCCGCCGCCATCCTTAAATTTCTGGAAAAAGTTTCCCCGCTTAAAGGCACCATCATAAACTCCTGTATTTCAAGATTATTATTTGCGTGCTCTCCGCCGTTTATAATATTCATCAGAGGCACCGGTATTATAAAATCTTTAGGAGCGTAATCCGCTTCTCCCACCACCTCTTCTTTAAGGTACCTGTAAAGCGGGAGCTTCTTTTCGCCCGCGGCAGCCCTGGCGACGGCCATGGAAACTCCGAGTATGGCATTGGCGCCCAGTTCGCTCTTATTTTCGGTTCCGTCAAGTTCAATCATTTTTTCATCAATTTTTTCCTGCCAGGCGGGGTTCATGCCCTTTAAAGCAGGAAAAATCCGCTCTTCCACATTATCCACAGCCTGCAGCACCCCTTTTCCGTTATAGCAGCTTTTATCTTTATCCCTGAGCTCAAGCGCCTCATGCTTTCCCGTGGAAGCGCCCGAAGGAACCGCTGCTCTGCCCCGGATGCCGTTTGAAGTTATAACATCAACCTCTACCGTAGGATTTCCCCGCGAATCAAGAATTTCCCTTGCTTTAATTTCTTTAATTTCACTCATGTTTTTTTCCTTTCATATTACATTAATTATTCTTTTTTTTATTTTTTCTAGCTCAGACCAAAAACTTTTTCTGCAGAGGATACAATACTGACAATCTCTTTTTTTGAAGCGGACTCGGCATACAGCCTGACCACCGGCTCGGTTCCTGAAAACCTTAAGCCCACCCAGGAATTTTCTTTGCCCAGCATAAACTTATATCCGTCATGAGTAACTACCTCCCTTACTTCATAATCCCCTATAGCCCCGGGCAGTTTTCTGGAAAGCCTTTCTTTTAAATTACGGACTTTTTCTTCGCTGAGAGCATAATTCTGTCTTGCCGTTTCAAACGGACCTGTTTTCTTTTGGATTTCTTTTATGAGCTCAGTAAGAGATTTTTTATGAACGGCCATAATCTCGCAAGCCAGAAGGCAGGCAAGTATTCCGTCTTTTTCCGGAAGGTGGCCCCCTATGGTCAGGCCTCCGCTTTCTTCACCTCCAACTATTATGTCCCTCTCGGCAAACACCTCTCCTATATATTTAAACCCTACCGGGGTTTCCACAAGCTCTACTCCCAGCATATCCGCTACCGCATCAATAAAAGAAGAAGTCATTACGGAACGCACACAAACCCCGCGCATTCCCTTGCCGTGAAGGTGGTAAAGCGCCAGGGCAAGCATCTGATTAGCGGTTATATACTCCCCGCCGCTGTCTATTATGCCAAAGCGGTCGCCGTCACCGTCGGTGGCTATGCCTATATCCGCCCCCTCCTTAACCAGGGATTCCAATTCCTCCAGATACTCCCGGGCAGGTTCAGGTTGGTGCCCTCCAAATAAAACATCCCGCCTGTTGTGTATAACTTTAAGCTTTCCGTCCAGGATTTTGCCTACATAATGTCTGCCGGAACCGAACATGGGATCATAAACAACAGAAAGTTTTTCCTTTATAAGAGGGATATCAATTAACTGCTTAATTTTATCTATGTAAGAAGAAGAAAAATCTTCCTCTTCAATAAGTCCCTCCTGAAGTGCCCGGGGATAAGATGCCTTTTTTATTTCCCCGCAGGCCTGAACTTTTTTTATATTGCTCTCAATTTTTTTTGTTGTCTCGGGCAGAGCCGGACCTCCGGAAGAAGGAGAATATTTTATGCCCGAATACTGGGGAGGATTGTGGGAAGCGGTAATATTTATTGCTCCTTGAAGCTTACTTGCAATAACATGATGGGATATTACAGGAGTGGGAGCATCAATAAGCGAAAAACTCACTTTTATTCCGTTTCCGGCCAGCACCGATGCGGCCGCTTTAGCAAAATTTTCCCCCTGGAACCTGCTGTCATACCCTACTGCAACCTCTATTTTCTCCAAGGGATATTCTTCCTTAAGCACCTGAGCTATAGCCTGAGAAACTACTTCTACATTGTTAAAAGTAAAATCATCACTTATAATCCCCCGCCAACCCGCTGTTCCGAATTTTATGTTTTTTTCTTGCATTTTCTTACCCGTTTTTTTTATCCCATTCAACTGAAACTTAAACCCGCTTTTAACTTATTTTAGTGTGCTAATATATCACAAAATATTATTTTTTACAAATTCCGGGACCAGTAATTTAAATTTTTCCACCTCGATTTCCTGGGCTCTTTTATCGGGATCTATGCCACAGCGCTCAAGCATTTTCGAAACCTGACCTGCGGGCAGGGAAAAGTAATTTGAAAGTGAATTTCTGATTTTCTTTCTCCTGTATTTAAAAGCCCCCTTTACCACCCGGATAAAATTCTTATCCGGAGGGGATTCTTTTTTTATTAAAGAAACCAGGGCCGAATTAATCTCCGGTGGCGGAACGAAATCCTCTTTTTCCACCAAGAACTCAAGCTTTACATCAGCAACCCGCCTGCACAACACACTAAGGCGGGAATACTCGCTTTGCCCGGGCAAGGCAGCCGCGCGGAGGGCCGTGGCCAGGGGGAGCATAAAAACAGCCTTTTTCCACCTGGTTTCCGACAAAAGGACTTTTTCCAATATTTTACCGCATATCTGATAAGGAAGGTTACCGCATATTCTGTCGGTTTCAGAAGGTATATCCACTTGGAGAAAATCCGCATTTATTATTTCAATTCTTTTTCCTTTAAACTTCTTTTCCAGTTTAGCCACAAGACTTCGGTCTATTTCAACGGCCCTGACATAAACCGGCCGCTGGAGCAGTAAAGCGGTAAGAAATCCCTCTCCCGGACCGATTTCAAGTATATTCTCCTGTTTTTGAGGGGCAAGGACTTCCACAATTTTTTTTCCCACCAGTGGATTGCACAGAAAATGCTGACCGAGCTTAGAGCCCATTACCCGGCAAGCTCCCCTGCCAGCTCTATAGCCTTTTTCATTGCCGAATAATCTGCTTTACGCCCGGAAGGGAGATCAACCGCCGGCCCGTGATCGGGAGACGTCCGTATAAAAGGAAGCCCCATAGTGAGGTTAACCGAAGGAGCCATAAAAGCTTTCAGGGCCGGAAGAATCTGATCATGGTAAGGCGATACCAGAAAATCATAGCGGCCCCTGAGGCATTCTTTAAGGGCGTAAGAAGGGCTCAGAGGGCCGCAGATAAAAACGTTTTTCTTTTTTAGGGCCTCAACAGCGGGCTTCATTTCCTCTGCCTCCTGCGCCCCCAGCAGGCCCTCTTCCCCGCAATGAGGATTAAGGGAACATAAAACAATGCGGGGCGTATTTATATTAAAGTGTTTTTTAAGGCAGGAGTTAATTATTTTAACATGCCTTTCAATCATAGCCTTTTTTATTTTTGAGGCCACTTTTTCAAGAGGCAGATGAGTAGTCACAAGAGACATCTTGAGTTTATCTGAAATAAAAGACATCACCGGATTTTCCACCTTACAAAATTCAGCTATGTATTCAGTATGTCCCCTGAAGCCCTCTTTAAAAGAAGCGGCCGCTCTTTTTTCAACCGGTGCTGTTACCAGAGCCGAACCCGGATTATGACAGACATGCAAAAGAGCCCGGTCTATAAAAGCAACTGAATCCGCCCCGGCATTGCCTGAAATTTTTATATCGCTTATTTTTATCTGGCCGATTGCAAAACCGCTTTTATCTGCCTCGGCCGAAAGTTTTCTTTTATCACCTATAATAGTTATATCAAGGTCTTCTAATTGTATTTCTTTAAGGGAGTTAAAAATAATGGAAGGGCCTATGCCCCGGGGGTCGCCCATTGTTATAAAAATTTTTTTAGCCATACTTACTAAAAATCAAGAAAGGTGAGAAGTATCTATTTAAGTTTTTTTCTAACTTTTTCAAGATCTTCGGGTCTTTTTACAGGCATAAAGCGCTTTTCTCTTCTTACCTTAATAAAGCCCGTATCCAGAAACCGAGTCAAATCTCCGCATATATGCTCAAACTGAATTACCGTATCCCCATTTACCTGTTTTTTTACCATATACCAGGGCAGATCGAAGCTTTCTTTAAGCCCTTCTGCATTTATCCAGTATGAATTACAGTTAAAAACCGGTATCCGGCTTCTGTCTATATCATCGGGAAAGCTGAAACTCTCAAGCAACTGCAGGCGCCCGTCAACAAAAACAGGAGCGCCGCCTTCATCGGCAGACTCCTTTTGGGCCACCTCCGCGCTGAGCTGTTTGCGACTGCTTATATGCATACCCAGCAGGGCCGGGTCAAGCGATGCACCCAGATTGTCAACATTGGACAGAAAAACATATTTACCGCCTGATAAAAGAAACTCATCCAGCATCCCGCTTTTTTTAAATGCATACGGAAAATCTCCGTGACCGGGCCCGTAAAAAGAAACTTTTTCTTTTCCTTCTTTATATATCTCCCCCTCGGGCGTAATCCTGGGGGCAATAAACTGATTGAAAAACTTTATGTTTTCTTTCCTGCCAAAATAGTTTTTCTCCTTAAAATATTTCTTTGTCTTATTTTCGGTAGAAAAAGAGTTCATTATATAAACATTTATTGCAGATGATATATGGAAAGCTTTTTCAATCTTTAATTCAAGAAAGCTTTTTGAATCAAGCACTTCCACTACGCCTTTAACAACGCCCCCGAACCTGGTAGCCATACCGCCGTTTAAAACAGCAACAGCAAGCTCACCTTTTTTAATCGACTCCATTCCAAGATTAAAATAATTCTTGTATTTTTCCGAAGACTTTTCGGGAAGAGACATAAAATGTTCTGACGAAGGAAGCGAAATATCTCCCTTGATTATATTATTGTTTTCATTTAACTCACCCCGGCGATAGGAAGCAATAAGTTTCTCAAATTCTTTTTGAGGATAATGATAATTTTCAAGCAGAGAGTGATTGAGGTGCATTTTAATCCTCTTGAAGCATTACCGAGATATTGGCTTCTTCTCTCAAAGTGTTTAAAAATTCACCGTAAGCCTCTTCCATTTTTAATTGATGGAGATGCCTGGACACCTGTTCCTTAATTTCATTAAAAG